>CAXHFZ010000001.1:0-31508 GCA_964016325.1 uncultured Candidatus Poseidoniales archaeon
TCAGGGTTACGAGACAGGTTCCACATGTTCCTGATGTACAATGTCTTGGAAGATTGACCCCTGCAACCTCGGCCACCTCAAGTATAGTTTGACCATCAACCAGAGTAGCCGCTCCAATCTCAGATTCTCCCCTGAAGAAACGAATTGTGAGAGTATCCTTGGTCATGCGATTCCTCAGAGGTCGCCTCTAGACCACCTTCCGGTCTGCTTGTTGAACCGTAAACCGGCCTTCTTCATCCACTTGTTGAACTTCGTGGCTCCAGCCCCTGTGGCGATGATGAAATCTTCTCGGTCTTCCTGAGCCTGTATGTATCCCTTGGCGGCAAGTGTCTGGTCTATCCAATCGTCAATATCCATCAATCCGCCAGAGAGCTTGCTGGATTCTACAGCGGCTTCTAATTCCTCTGCTGACGCCCCGGTAGTCTCCAAGTCCTTCATCATGAGCTCGACAACGGATGAGCTGTCTACCTTCTTGGGGGGTTTTACAACTGGCAACCTTGGTTTAATCTTCGGATCTATTGTAATTCTAGATCCGTTTGTAAGGCGTTCTTCCACGTGTTCTGCCATGGGTGACCTAAATTCTTTATCGCATTCCCAGCAGATGAAAACGTAATCTGACATATCTTCCATTAGGTTACCGCCCCTTGGATCCATTTCTTCACCGCAGTGAGGGCAGGCGTGCAAACATAGAACCGGAGCAATCTTTCTTCTGAAGTCAACAATATCTTGTGGGGTTCCAACCAACTCCAGCATTTCGTGGTCCCTAGCCGCTTCCAGACCTCGGGTCTCTAACTGATCTCTAATCTTGGATCGCTGTTCATCCTTAGACTCATCATCAAATGTATTCTCAAGTTTTACAATTAGCTCGATCGTTTTTCCCAGTCTGTTCATTACAAGTTTCTTATTTCTGAAGGCCTCTACTCTGGCCATTCTAAGCTGTTCTTTCTTCTCCAAGAGCTCTGCAAGCAAATCTTTTTGCTCTCTTTTGAACCTCTGCTCTTCGATTTTGTCGACTTTTGGCTTTCCATCCTTGGAAAGAACATCCGCTAGGAACCTCTGCTTGCTGGATGTCCTTGGACCTGATTTAACAGCTTCAATCACAGATGTGGCAATATCCTTCTTCAGACCATAATTATTGATTAGGGTCTCCTGGTCCATCTTCTTCAGATCACCGACCTTGATTCCTCCGTCTGATAGAATCTGTGCGGTATTCTCGTCTATTCCCCTTCTCAATAGGGCGAGATAGGTGTCTTTCTTTGCCATATTTTCCACTCCATCCGTGGCAGGCCGGGGGTTGGCCGTGCCCCGCCGAGAGGGGGGGAACCTATCAAGGCGATGATTATACTGTCAATTTTTAGACTCGAAGTCGGAAATATGGTTACATATTGATAACCATTCCTCGATAAACATATCATCTGGCCTCATTTCTAACCAGTCCGTCCTCATTCCTTCGGGAGTTGTCTCATTGAATTGTAATACAAGTCGCGCCCATCTTGACTTATGCCAGCCTCTTATTCTACTGATTCTCTTTGGTGGCTTAGAGAGGAGTGTTCTCATCTTCCTTCTCCTATTGGCAAAACAATGGTGTGTGATAATTCTGAACATTTTTCTATCTTTTATATGAGGCTCTTCCTCTCTTGGCTGTAGCATTACTAATCTGGAGTTCACCCTGGGTGGAGGAGAGAAAGCACTTGGCGGTACCTTCGATCCGAGGTGAACGACAAAATCTAACCACAGCGATAAACCAAGTGGACCTATGCTTCTGGGACCTCTGTTCATGGCCATCCTTTCCGAAAACTCATCCTGAACTAATAGAACTACAGCTTTCAGCTGATTTTTACGAACATGAGACTGTATCCTTTCTAGGATAGGGCTGGAAATACCATATGGGATATTGGCTATTATGTGCGTTACGTCTTCTGGCCAGTCAACTGTAAGTGCATCAGCATGTACTATGGAAAGATGGTCGTCCTCGGTTTCAAATACTCTATTCAGGTGCAATACTGCTTGTTCATCTATTTCGAATGCGGTTACTTTAGCACCCTTTCTTAGCAGAAAGAGAGTCAGTGACCCGGGCCCGGGTCCAATCTCTAGGATATGTGAATCCTTAGTGACTTCCTGGCCAATTTGATCTGACATACTTACTGCTTCTGAAACGATATTCTCGTCTAAAATGAAATGTTGCCCCAGATTCCTATCAGGGTTAATCCTGTCTCTGAGTAAATCCACCAACATTCTTGAATCTAAGTCTTCCAAAACAATACCTCCGACTAGATCTCGGAGCGTACGAGAAGTTCTAGGAGGCTTGGAGACTCTGATGGATCGTTCATCTCCCCCTGGTACCTTTCAGCTAGTAGTCTGACTGATTCGATTCCACAGGAGCTGTCAATCTGCTCAAACGAAGACCATCCTGATCCTCCTCTCTCTTTGACCATCTGAATAGCCTTCGAATTCCCAATACCAGGAAGTAGCTGGAATGCATGATACTTCAGGGAGAGGTTGTTAGCCCTATTGTAGAACCCTAGGTGCCTATCTGGATCTGAGTTTATCGATTCGATAATTGCCTCATTTAGATTATTCGAGGACTCTTCAGTTAAATCCCTGAATCTTATTTCCGATAGAGGCCCAATAGAGCCCGATGACGTATCCACATCTTTACCCGGAGAATCGACTGTCTCATCGTCTATTCTTGCTCTAACGAGATACATCGAAGGTTTTGACAATCCCTGAAGTTCGGAGCCTGATGGAATTCTATCAAGAACATCCAAGATAAATACTGAT
The DNA here is from genome assembly GCA_964016325.1 of uncultured Candidatus Poseidoniales archaeon. Classification (GTDB taxonomy): domain Archaea; phylum Thermoplasmatota; class Poseidoniia; order Poseidoniales; family Thalassarchaeaceae; genus MGIIb-O5. The sequence continues at coordinate 2,782 of CAXHFZ010000001.1, forward strand.
GATTCCCGATGAAGTGGTCCTTCATCAGAGATTCCAGAATCAGATGGGTCTTGCGCTGGCATACTTCTCAAATGTTGGAAGGGGTCTCCCCTCATCAATGGTTTAGTCGGAACAAATCGATGGAAACCGGTATCAAAGTACGTTCTGCCTTACGATTTCTATTATTTCCTCAATCTCAGAAGTGTCCATAGCAACTCTCTTGCTAGCTATTATTACTCTGACTCCTGAGACATCCATTGGAGCTAATTCAGCTATTTTAGCGCAAATATCTGGATTCTCTGCTAACTTCTCATTCTCCATTAGTCTTGAGAAGAGTGAGACGAAGACTTCTGGATCTGTCTTGATTCCTCCTCTATTGGTGCTGGCTGCCCATGTTGCGTGTTGTAGAGCCATCATCTGCTCGTAAGATAGTTCTCCTCTTCGCTCGTTTGCGCTCTCAAGAAGATCTCTGACTGTTGCAAAGTCCACAAATTCACGGTCTGACATCTAATCACCTCTATGCTGGCCTCAAATGCTCCGGCCTAGCTACAACCGTCTTTACCATATTGCCTTGAAGGACACTGACTACGAAAGCGTTTCCCTGTGGCTTGACAATAGTTCCAGTCAGCCCGTGGAATCTCCTGTGAGGCATACCTCTTTGCTCTGCCCCATCCAGGACAATAGAAACCTTGTCGCCTTCCTTGTAAGGATGTAAAGCCCGGTTGATGAAGAGTCTTCTTTTCTGAGTCTTCTTCTTCTTGAGGATTGATCTAGTTCCTTGTCTAGTACCATGGGTCCGCGTCGCCATTGTATCACCTTCAACCAGAGGTCGTGGAAACGCTCGACCTGAGGCCCGCTATTAAGTCCGTCGGATTGTTATTTATCACTCAATCAGCGTGTATCTCATTGACATCCAGCCAGAGGACCTCGCATTCTCTATCAATTACAGACTTTACAGAGGGGACGGTCCTACCCTCATCAGAGTGGACCAGTTCTTTCACGTAGGTCCCGGCCTCACATCTCAAAGAGAACTGTATTTCCTGATTATCTACGATCACGTCCGATATAGAGACAATCTTTCTCTTGCGGGTTTTTGCAGCTCTCCGGTGTGAAACTCTTTTTGGAGTCTCTTGCTCCAAAACTACTCCTGAGAGAGAGTTGATTGACTCAATTATTTGATCTTCGGGGAGAGCATCTTCAATCTTGAACCTGATAGTGTATGATTTCTCAGAACGTGTCTCTTTGACCCTACTGACATCCTTCTTATGAGACCACTTTAGAGAGTTTACTTTCACTTTCTCAGGATTGTTTGAGTTTATTTTAGACTCTAGATCTACAAGGTCTGTTTCTCTTATTTTGGGATTCTTTATCTCCAGAACGAACGGCCTTCCAGAACCCAAGCACCTCACATCGATATCCTCTCTGCCCATTCCGTGAAAGGACGTATCGAATGCTCCCATCTGTGCTTTTACTGGATCTCCAATAATATCTTGCACTGATTCTCTATACTGCAGACCGGTTCCCTCGCAACTTTCGCAACCGTCTCCTCTACCTCTGCAGGACCGGCAGGGCCAGCGAGTTTGTGGTATCCCTCTGGCGAGTTTTTCATACCTACCATAGATGAATACTGGTCTAATATCCGTATCGACTCTGAGAGTCAAAGCATCCACTGTTACCATTACATCGGGATACTCCTTGACGAATGCGATTTCAGGAATTTTTCTCAGCATTTCTGCTTGTATTGCCATGGCGAACGAGGCTTTCAGTGGCTTGGATCCACGCGCACCATGTTTTGTTCTAATCGCATCTTCACTCTGGAGGAGGTCTTTTGGAATATGAATCCCTAGTTGCATTGACCTGAATTGGGTATCTTCAAGGGTCTCTATGATCCTCTCAACGATATTACCTACGTCATCAAATAGATTTTCACATAGCGGGCACAAATCTGGTATATCAAAATCTGAAAGACTTGAATCCCTTGAGAATGCTTCTTTCCTCAGTGAAAATCCTCCTTCAAAGCCCGAGGATTGGGTTCTTCTTCCTCCTATTCTATGCAGACAATGGTCACATGCTCCAATCTTGATTACATGAGCGATTCCTAATGGGGCCGGACAGGGAGGGGCGTCCCAGTCAATGGAGTCTCCTTGCAGATAGAAATCATCACCATCGAACCACTCGTCATCGGTTTCCTCTTCCTTACTCGGCTCACTATTTTCAAGTGATTCAGCCACGCCATAGTCAGCACTCGCATAAAGAGTCCACTCGTCCTCATCTACACCGTTAGAGGTTTCCTTCGGGTCGTCTACACTCATTAAAATCACCAACGAGGAAGGGGGGTACCCACATCCTCGTTGCCATTACGGGGTGCCGATGTGTTTTGACATCTTCGTATCGAGAATCATACTTTCTGACCAGATGATTCGGATATCTTTCTAAGATGTTCGAAGGAATGGATGCCACTTGAGCACCCGGTTGGCCACTCGAATCTTATTGCATAGTTCCCCACCTGTTCTACTTTCGGTTTCACTAGCATCATTCTGGAGATTTCCTCCTCGAACTCTATCTTAATCTGTTCATTTACCTGTCTAGGCTTACACTTCGCGCATTGGCAATTCTTTCTTACTTCCAAATAATCAAGATTGTATGTGTTGTCGTCTGAAAACGCTAGTATACAATACGTGTCCTTTCTTTCAAGTGAGATTAATACCGGAGATTTGTCCATAGTTAGCCTTCCGAATGACTCATCTTGTCCTGAGGGTTTAGGATCACATGCATGAGTAGGCCCACAGGCATTAGCATTACTCCGAAGAAGATGATTAGTCGAGTTTTGCTAATCCCTATTTGGTTCTGTAAGGCCTTCCTCCACATCCACCTGGTAGCCATGATATCTCCTGCAACGAAGTGGGACCATGCTAGAACCGTGCCCGATTCGGTTCCAAGTATCTCTACCATAGTGTCGAGGAAATCAGTAGGATTGCCCGTAACTAGGTCAATCAGACCAGATGGTTCAAGGATGGCGGTGATTAGCCAAACTGCAAGTGGTCCGATGAATAGGGAGTTCCCTCGCATCCAATTTTTCGTTCTTTCAGATGTTGGCTCAGAAAGCATGAGGAACCAGTAAGGTCCAATCCAGATAGTAGGAACGATGAACAGGACAGTGTAGATTAACTCCATGTCTATTACTCCTTCGTCTGTTAATTTTATGTGGCATTATTGGATATAATACGTGGCTTCTTGATATCTTCAAACCAAGTGTCGGTACCGTTCCAGTCAGGTTCGACTCCCATGTCCGCACAGATCAACTTGGCAGAGATTCTCCCACTCTCCAATATCGTTGGTAGGCCACTTCCCGGATGAGTCCCCCCTCCTACTAGATACAGGTGGTCTAGTTCCTCAAATTTATTCTGTGGCCTTCTCCAGAGCATCTGATCCAGCCCATGTGCTAAGTTGAATACTGCGCCTTTGTATATGTCACGAGCGGCCCAGTCATCAGGGGTCACTATAGTCTGGGATACTATGTGATCTTTGATGCCTTCGAAGCCTAATTTTTCCATCTGCTTAAGAATCACATCCATGTAATCGTCTTTGATGTCTTCCCAATTAATTCCCTCATGAGAACTACTAGCGGGAACTAGGACGTAGATAGTGGAATGTCCCTCTGGGGCCATTGTAGAGTCTGTTACGCAGGCATTCTGGACATATATGGATGGGTCATCCCATGTGACTCTGTTCTCGGTGACTTCTTTGAGATTTTTTTGATAGTCTTTAGCCGCATATATCTGATGGTGTGGGGTGTCGTATAATTTATCAATTCCCAGATAAAGCATGTATGTTGAGCAGGAGTATGACTTCTGGTCGAGTTTCTTGTTGGACCATTTCTTCCTGAGCTTGTCAGGGATTAGTCCCTTCATTCCTGTAGCGAAATCTGCATTCATCACGAATTTGTCAGCGGTATACGTTCCACTGTCTGTCCTGGCCCCTATTACCTTCTTGCCTTCGAAAACAAACTCATTTACTGTCTCGTTGAGTATTATTTTAACTCCGAGTTCTCTGGCTATATTGGCCATTTTCTGGGTTATTGTTCCTAGTCCTCCTTCGACATGGAATACTCCATGCTCGTACTCTAGATATGCCAAGATTGTGAAAAGGCTGGGTGCTTGGAAGGGGCTCATTCCAAGGTACTTAGTCTGGAACGACATGGCTAATTGCATTCTCTCATCAGTGAACATCTTGGAGAGATCTGAAGATACGCTTCTCCATGGCCTCAATACTTTAGCGACCCTCAGAGCCCTTCTGCTAATGAGATCAGTCGGGCCTCTCCAAGGAGAATTTAGGCAGTTCTTTGAAAGAGTGAGCTTGGTTCTGTTATCCTCTATGTATCTCCTGAAGCCATTTGCGTTATCCTCCCCACAAAGTTCTCCAATTTGAGAAACCATATCTTCTAAATCCGTACTGGCGTTTATACTTCCTCCTGCTCCGAATACTAGCCTATAATTTGGATTCAATTCGATTAGCCCTAGCTCTTTCCTGGCATCTAGACCGAGAGCCTCAAAGATTTCCTCCGCAATTTCTGGATAATGGAAAAAAGTAGGTCCGTTGTCGTACTTGAAACCATCTTTTTCGAATACCCGTGTTCTACCTCCGACATCATCTGATTTCTCAAGTATTGTGACATTGATTCCTGCCTTGGCTAGAAGCATTGAGCATGCTAATCCACCCGGTCCCGCGCCAACTACTACTACATCACTATGCCCTGCCATTATATCACTCCAAATCTAAGCCGGATTTGAACTCATCCAATGAAGCTCTCATCTCGGGAATCAGTTTTACATCTGGATAGGTCCTAATAACTAGTCCATCCATGTACATAAGTGAGCGTATTATGGGGAATCCCTCTTCCCCATAGTCAGCTCCAGCATTCTCAACTGCAGATCTCACGGTTTTCATCATCACTTCTGTCAAACTCTGCTGGCCAACACTCAAATTTTCGAAGTCATTGTAGATCAGATGCATATCTTTTTTGAATTGGTTTACTTCATCTGATCTTGGTCTTCTCTCTGCAAGAGAAATGAGGGATTCAAAGGCCAAGTCTTTGTCATCTGCAGACAAATGATAGAAGAAGTTGAAAAGGGATCTGCTGACTTTTCTTGGGGCCTCGCATATCGCTCCGTTGTCAATAAAGACGAAATTTCCATCGGGATCCATTATACAGTTACCCGGATGAAGATCTCCATGGAAAGTTCCTATCCCGAACATGAAAGCACCATGAATTCTGAATAGCTCAAGAAGATCCTCCCATTCTAAGCTGGAGGACTCAATGCCTTGTTCCAAGGTTTGTCCTTTAACGAATTCAGAAACTAGGACATGTCTGTTGGAGAGATCTGGATAGTATACCGGGAATCTAAGTCTAGGCATAGGAAAATCACTTGATAGATCTTCCTTGATTGTACTGAGTCTGGAAGCTCCGTTTATCTCATTTCGTAGATCTAACTCACGGAGTGTATAGTCTTCAACATGCTCTAATAGAGCAATTGGATTTCCTACCTTTCTTAGTTTTGGGGAGATAACCAAAGCAATTTTGAGCCATCGGCTCATTCTTTTCACATCTCTCTTAAACTTCTTTTCATGATCATCTTTGATTATTTTCACGACGACTTCTTCTCCTGATTTCAGTCTTGCTCTGTGTACCTGGCCGACTGATGCGGCGGCCAGAGGCTCTACATCAAACCACGAGATTTCATCGTGATACGCATCTGGAGCCTTGTCTTTCAATATCCTAAACACATCTTCCGTTGGTATAGTGGAAGCATTACTGTACAAGGTCTGAAGTTGCTTGCACTTCTCTAGGCTGATGATGTCCGGTCTAAGAGCAAATATCTGAGCTAGTTTGACCGCGAGTAGTCCCTGACTCTCTATCCATCCCAGATTGGCAGGAGATTTTCGAGTAACCTGCCTCATGAAGAGTGTGAACTTGAGTAGACGCACAATAATACGCAAGGAACTATGAATATAATGTGATGTATGTATTCTGATGACTAACTGTTGAAATTAATATCATATTTCACAGAGTTTTCAGCATTTTCAATCGTTGTCCTTGTAATCTCCACGCTTGAGTCATCAGAGTATCTTGAGAGAAGAGCTCCCTCGATTATTCCATCGTCCAAGGAGTGTATTGGGAGTCCGCCTGGCTTACTTGACGGGTGCTCTACTAAGATGTGGAATAGGGGATCTATATCGTAGCTGAGTTGTCCAAGTCCTGCATACTCCCACCAATCCATCATCTCATTTAGAAACTCAATATTTCCCTCAATATTCCTTAAGGAGAATGATAGTTCCTGACCAACTCTATTTCCCACCTGTCTGAGAAGATGCTGGACGTCTATTCCGAATGCGGAAAGAGCCTCAATACCACCAGATTCTAGATTTCTTCTAGCATCACTTATTTCGAGTCCTGAAGCAAGGAACGCATCTGGATTGAATGGCGTATCTCCTTCTGGGATATCATCAGATATCTGAAGAACATCTCTGATTTTCTCGAGGAATGAGCCACTATCAATAGTTAGCTTCAGAGGGTCTACAATTCTCTCCTCGGTGAACCTTTTTGAGGCTACCTCGTAAGGTATTGCCTCCTCCCATATTGTATCCAGAAGATTTTTCTGCGATTCTGCGAAAGACTCAGATTCAACTGTCAGAGCTGCGTCATTCTTTCCTCTTCCAACGGGGTTCTCCTCCATACTGAGGTACTGAACAACCTCAAAGTCGTCTACTAATGCGCTCTGTGCGTCCAAGTCATCAGAGTGACGGATCTCTACTGATTCATGGAGATCGTTGTAGAATCTGATAGTCCTTCTTTCGAGCTGTGAAAGTACCCTGACTCTGACTCCTCGGGAGGCCGCATCGTTTACTGCCTGCAATGCACTACTTCTGCACAGATGAAGAATACCGAACTTTCCGAGAGTCAAGACAATCTCATCCTGAGCCTCTTCAGCCATCTTTTCGATCCTTTTCATAATGTGGACCCTTTCCTTCAGGACAGCAAACTTGGGCTCATCGTCCGAGATTCCTTTCTCAACTGGAGACGAGTACTTTGATCCACTTTGAATATCTTCAAGCCCCTGCTCTATCCTCTTCAGTTGTTCCTTTCTGATTTCTATCAAGTGAGTGACAGCACTGTCCAGCGGAGGGCTAGAGAATCTCATTGGCCTATCAGCGGTTGTTGTTACTAGTCCTATCCTCTGCAGTCTCTCGAGCGAGTTGTAAGCATCTAGCCGCGTGGTATCAAGTTCTTTAGCTAGCTCACTAGCCTTGATGTTAGATTTTCTGGACAGTACCGTTAATGCGTTGATTTCCCTCTCAGAAAGACCGGCATCTGTGAGAATCTGGCTCCATGTCAGGAGGATCGCCCCCCATCAGTTATTTTGCTGAGTGAGTCTAGAATCCTTGCAACATGCCTCCTGGGTCTGAAGAGCCAGTCATAGACATGATGGATTGTATTGTCAGGGCCTATAACAAAGGAAGATTTGGCGGGGAAAGCCCCTAGATGAACTGGGACTTTGAACATGTCTGCAACCTTTCTATCGGAATCTGATAGAAGGATGAAGGGGAGTTCAAGTTCCTGCTTGAATTCTCTGTGTTGCTGGACAGAGTCTTGACTTATTCCGATTACTTCTACCGATGGCTCCAGTGAGCGAAACAGGTCATATTGTTGCTTGAAGTTAAGACATCCTCTTTTGCACGTTGGAGAGCCAGCCTTAGCATAGAAGAATACCACTTTCCAGGATCCATCCAAGTCACTGAATTTGAATTCCTCACCGTCGCTAGTCTGCAACGAGAAATCTGGTGCTTTCTGACCTACCATTGATGACATTGACAATCTCTCCGGTGGCACGAACGGTTTCTTATATGTCAAGTATGTGGCCCATTCTCTTACCCTTAGTGGATAGATAGTGTATGTTCTCTAGTGAAACGCCTGAGATGTGTTCAATTCTTCTTTCGACGTGAATACCATTGTTTCTGAGACCCTGAATTTTGAGTGGATTGTTCGTCATTAGCCTTACTCTCTCAACCCCAGCATCCTGGAGCATTTTGGCGGCAATCCCATATTCTCTTGCATCTGCTGGAAGGCCCAGAGCAAGGTTGGCATCAAGAGTGTCGTACCCTATGTCTTGAAGTGCGTAGGCCTGTATTTTTGAGTGTAGACCTATGCCTCTTCCTTCTTGTCTGAGGTACACTACCGCCCCGCATCCTTCTTCCTGGATTTTCCTCATCGCGGCTTCCAGTTGCGGACCGCAGTCACACTTCATGGACCCAAATGCGTCCCCTGTAAGACACTCTGAATGTATCCTTACCAGAGGAGCCTCACCGTTAGATATGTCTCCTGTGTATAATAACGCGTGCTCTTTCCCGTTGGAGTCTTTGGTAACTCTTACTCTAAAGTTTCCAAACTCCGTAGGAAGGTAGGCATCTGCTTCAATTTCGATTGGTTCAGCATCTTTCCTGACTTGTATGGTCATGTTAGTTCTGCGATCACATGAGGTTATGAATGAGTGTTTGAAATCCAACAGGAAAGAAAACACCGCCTTATATGGTTGAGTGAATGAATATGAACATGATTGGAGTATCGGGGGGTGTGGTTTGCGTGTCTTCTCCGAGAGTTCGGAGATTAAATGATGAGTCCATAGACGACTCGGGTGAGTTCGTGCTCTACTGGATGACCTCAGTACGAAGGTATCACTACAACTCTGCCATGGACAGGGCAATCGAGTTATGCCAAGAGCTAGGAAAACCACTACTGGTGGTCGAGTGCATTTCTGTCAGACACGAGTGGTCCAGCGAGAGAGTTCTGACGTTTGTTGCGCAGGGAATGGTAGACAACATTTCCATTTTCTCAGATAATGGAATCACCTACTTGCCATGGATTGAGAATCACCTTGACTCGGGAGACGGTATGCTCAAGAAACTCTCAACAAAGGCTTGTGCAGTCATAATTGATGATTATCCCACATACCTACCTCGATGGGTCATGGAAAGAGCCAGCAAAACGTGTAAGGTAAGCGTCGAAGCTGTGGATTCTAACGGGATAATTCCGATGAGTTACGCTGACAAGGCACACAAAACTGCATACTCTTTCAGAAAGCACGTGCAGAAGAGTCTGTACGGTGCCCTGTCTACAATTCCCAATGAGAATCCGATGAGTGGAATTAGCTCAGATTTATCTATGGACATGTCTAGATTTGATGACATTGTCGAAGAGTTGGATATCGAGTTTCCTCCTCTGGAATGGATCTGGAGAGTTGCTGAGGGAGGTAGTGTTGGCAAGAAGGCCATGGCGCCTTTAACGATGGATCATGAGGTGTACGCTGTAGACTCAATGAAGGGAGGATATTTCGAGGCAGTCTCAAGATTGGGGAGATTCCTCGAAAAGAGGTTGCAAAACTATTCCGAGGGAAGGAATGACGCAGATAATCCGGCAGTTAGTGGGCTATCTCCATGGCTACATTTTGGACATATCTCCAGCTTTAGGATCGTCAAAGAGGTCCTTGAAAAGGAAAACTGGACCTATGACTCGGTTTGTGTAGAAGACACTGGAAGAGGTTCTAGGTCAGGATGGTGGGGACTATCAGAATCTGCGGAGTCTTTTCTCGATCAAATTATCACATGGAGAGAGCTAGGATTCAACTTCGCACACTACAGGAGAGACCACAACACGCTAGATTCCATACCAAATTGGGCTAAGGAAACTCTCAACGAGCATAGAGATGACGAGCGTGTAAAATATACTTTTGAAGAGATTGAAGGCGCGAAGACCAATGACGAGGTATGGAATTCAGCTCAGAGACAATTACTCAGAACTGGACACATGCACAATTACTTGAGAATGCTCTGGGGGAAGAGAATCCTAGAATGGTCACCGGACCCTGAGACAGCAGCAGATTGGATGATAAGGATTAATGATAGATGGGCCCTAGACGGTAGAGACCCAAACTCGTACACTGGAATCTTCTGGGTTCTGGGAAGGCATGACAGGGCATGGGGCCCCGAGAGACCTATCTTTGGAAAGGTTAGGTATATGTCTTCTGCGAATACAAAAAGGAAGCTGAAGCTGGATGGTTATCTCTCCAGATGGGCTGAGGATGCCCCTCTTCCTAAGAGTCTTCGAAGGTGAATGAATGTACAAGTACACGCATGAAACTGTAGTGGACTCAGATATCAAATCAACCTTCGATTGGTTCGAGCATGAAGGTTCTTTCAGAAGGCTAATGCCACCTTGGGAGGTAGCCGAGGAAGTCCGTGCAGATGATTCACTAGAGATTGGATCTCAGAGAGTTTTTCGATTTCCAGCTCCAGGTGCACCATTCCTGAAAATGACTTGGATCGCAGAGCATACTGCCTACGATCCACCTAATCACTTCGCTGATAAGATGGTAAAGGGGCCTTTTTGGTCGTGGAATCACAATCATGATCTGACTGAGAGTGGAGGTAAAACCACTGTTAGGGACGAAGTTACCTACCAAGTTCCGTTTGGACCTCTTGGGAATCTAGCAGATAGTATTCTGGGGGGGTGGCTCGTGAAGAGCAGGATATCGAGGATGTTCAAGGCCAGAGAGTTAAGACTTCAGAGAGACATGAAAGAACATGCAAAATTTTCACAACTTAAGAGGAAGAAAATACTAGTCGCTGGTTCTTCTGGATTAATAGGAACGCAACTAGTTGCATTCCTGGACACGGGTGGGCATGATGTCTGGAGATTGGTTAGGAGGCCCGCTAAAGAAGGTCTGAAAGAGCTAACTTGGGACCCGACACAGGGATTGATCAATCCTTCCGAGATAGAGGGTTTTGATATTGTTATCCACCTTGGTGGTGAAAATATTGGAGAAAAGAGGTGGAGCAAGAAGAGGAAGGAGGCCATAATAGAATCTCGGAGGGACTCCACAATTCTACTCTCTGATACTATCAGTAGTCTCAGCAAGAAACCAGAAGCATTCCTTGTAGCCAGTGCTATAGGATTCTATGGAAATAGAGGCGATGAGATCCTCACAGAAGATAGCCCACAGGGAGAAGGTTTCCTCACGGATACGGTGATAGAATGGGAGTCTTACGCCGAATCAGCTAGAAAGGCTGGAATCCGGGTGATCAACACTAGGAATGGGATTGTTCTATCGGCGGCTGGAGGCGCTTTGGAAAGAATGCTCCTCCCATGGAAGTTAGGAGGCGGAGGCCCCCTTGCAGGAGGCAAGCAATGGATGTCGTGGATTTCCCTTGATGACGAAATCTATGCCATTCATCATCTGATTATGAACGGAGAGTGCGAGGGTGTTTACAATCTTACTGCCCCTGAGCCCGTAAGGCAGAAGGTGTTCTCAAAAACTCTGGGAAGAGTTCTTCGCAGGCCCGCTTTCGCTCCGATTCCTGGTTTCTCCATGAAGATTCTTTTCGGTGAGCTTGCCGGCCCTCTCCTTATAGAAGGGCAAAGAGTACTACCTAGCAGACTTCAGCAGTCTAATTATGAATTCCTCCACAAAGACCTTGAGTCAGCGCTTAGAGACTCTCTTGGTGTTTGGAGGTAGTTTGATGGAGGGCGGCGCCCGAGTAAGGAATATTTCTAACGCAGGAAGAAGAAATAGATTCTACGGTTCGATCATATTGTTTTTGCTTGCGATTATCGTGAATATTGTGTATCTAATCGTAGGAAATCCGCCCACGCTGAATCCTGATTATAATCCGACTCTTCTCATCGTGACAGCAATCACATTATCTGGTCTAAACATAGCAGGATTTCTAGTACTTATGGAGTCAGCCACTCAAGTGTGTGTTTACCATGGGTTCCTGGGAACACATGAGTCTTCATCCGGCGCCAAGAAGCACGAAGATGAGTCGGTTGCTCGAGCATGTAGGAGTAAAAGCTGGAGCATAATTTCTCAGTCGACAGTCTTCGGTATTATTTTGACAACTATCTCACTTTGGCTACTCTCTAAATTTATGGTCAATTAGTATTTTTGTGAAGCATTCCGATGAGAGCGGGAGCGATTATCATGCTAGCAATCAATGACAGTATTATCATAATAGCACAGAATAACCCAAACGTCGAGAAGAATCCCATTTTTGACTGATTAATTACCATGAATCCTGCAAAGTCAGATAGGGCGGAGCCGAATAGTGCAAGTCCAGACGCCCCCCCGACCACTGCTACAGATTCCAACTGGGATTTCCCTTCTTCAATCTCCTCCCGATATCTCTCTATTAGGTGAATGACATAGTCAACACCGACTCCCAGTGAGATTGCCGCAATGGAAATAGTAACCATATTCAGGCCATATCCAAACAAATCAACAAGCGCATACAGCCATATTATCATGATGAAAATTGGAGTTGTCGTTATTCCTGCGTAAATGAATGGCGTTGTTCCGAAGGATAGTGACAAAATTAGTGCGACAAGCATGAAATGTAATAGGTATTCATTACCAACCAGGGCTAGTGAAATTAATGCGAAAACTATCACATTTAGAAGGATTGATGGCGAGTTTTTTCTAATGTTAGAAATATTCTTTTTTATCCTCTGAACGGCATTCCCATTATCTCTGAATCCCCACCAAAGTGTGAGGAAGCAAAGTAGAACTCCCAAGAGAATCGTATCTTGTAAATCGTCTTGCATAGAATCAGCCGCTACAAATCTCACAACTGGCTCACCAGTGGGAATGGCCCACGAGACTGGATGTTTTTCATCCGTAAATGCGTTTTCCAGTGAACCTCTATTCCTAAGTTGACTAACAGATAGATTCTGTAGTGGCTCCATATCTGCCTCTAGTTGAGTTAGAGCCGGCTCTACCAATGCGAATTGTTCGGGACTGGATATTCCAAACCGAAGCGTGGCTCTTGGATACCTAGGTGAGTCTCCTTCTTCCGTAAGCCATGGCCTATCAAAGTCAAGCTTACCATCAACCTGAAGGAATTCTCCGACTATGCTAGGAGATAATGCAGGATATCCCCCACTAGCTGGAACTCCTCTAGTCATCATGAAACCATACAGGAACTTCAGTGATTCACTATCATTGGTGGATGGAATGAAAATAAACTCAAAGTCCCTATTTGGGATTACAACAGTTTCGCATCCTATGCCACCGTCGTTCAAATCAAAGTCCCACCCTGCCTGCTCAAATGGGGTCTGGTTCCATGCCATAGCAGCTCTGAGATACCACAGCATCTGGTCCACGGCAAGTAACTCAACCTCGCCGTTTGGAGACCTGGTAAATTGATTGGGTTCGTCCGGGGTATGAGAGTTCATATTTTCTCTGAGCTCCTCAATAGCGTCCAGAACTCTGGGATTTGTGAGATTGGCTTCAAGAAGTATGTATGCAGGTTCCCCCTCGTCACTGAATCTCTGATTTATTAGTCCGACTCCTACAGCTAAATCTGACTCTTCCTCAACAAAGTCTTCAACTTGGAAGTCTCCTTCAAGAGAAGTCATCAGTGGAACTGCGTATGCAGTGACGAGAAGTACGCAGATAATGACTAGCGGGTACAGCTTGAATGATTTAGTTGTAATAGAGGATAGCCACGATTTTGGGATCATATGAATTTTATCTGGATCTTCATCTTCAAGTCTGTCCCTGCGCTGCAGCCATTTATCGATATCTAGTCTTGCAAGAGGAACCCATAATCCTGTGAGGAAAAAGGCACACATTACCCCTATTCCTGCCTCTATACCAAACGATCTCAGAGCTGCGATACTAGATGTAAGATTTGCCGAAAATGCGACTATTGTGGTCACAGAGGTCAACATGACTGCAAGACCAACCTTGCTAATTGAAACATGGCTAGACTCTTCTATGGTCTTTCCAGAGCGTCTCTCCTCCTTGTAACGATGAAGGGAGTGCAGACTGTCATCGATCTCTAGTGCCAGTATCAAAATCGGAAGGAGATTGGAGAACTGTGATCTGAAGATAAACTCGAAACCTGTTTTTTGTCCGAAAATCATAGCCCATCCAATCAGTCCATACATCCAGAACAGAGAAACAACCAGACTCGTTGAGACTATTGCAACATCGGAGATTCTTCGGAGATTAATCCAAAGGAGTCCCACGACAATGAATGCCATGGCGACTAGTAGATATGCGCTGGAAAGTAATTCTCTATTTATTTCAACATTTATTGACTCAGCAAACATCAGAGAGACAATATGTTCGTCAGTATCCCGAAGATCCTCTTCTATCGAAAGATACAGCCATTCTACTGAGCAGAGTGGCTGGTTGTTTTCTTCTCTTTCTTGGCAATATTCGAAAGAATATCTTATTGGGTCTGTTACTAGTGTCAGTCCCTCTCTCTTGTAACCGAAGTCTGTGGTCGCATTCTTCCATGAAAAGGTCCATCCACTTTCTTGCATTTGCTCCCTATCTAAGTTCACTATCAGCCACGCGGAGGAAGCTGACCACCTTCCTCTCTGCCAGATTTCAGACTCAAGGTTTCCGTCTTCTCCAATCGTGTGATTTACTGGTCCGATCACGGAGCTATTGGGATCTGGAGTAAATGCCCTGTCATTAGAAAGGAATCTTAGGAATGAGCCATTGCTACTGTTGGCCATCCTGTGGGCTGCTAGGTCTATGTGGTCTTGTGTTACATTTGGATCATCGAACCGCAGACACTCTAGTATTCCGCAGTCCGTCCAATTTGTCGGTGCTGGATCCATCGATTCCTCTAGATCCAACGTAAGTGCAAGCTTGTATGGGTTGATTCTTGGTTGTGTGAGAGAAGAGTTCCCGGACATGAACGATCTGAAGTCGGAAGCAAGATCTAACATTCCCACTGCCGGGTCTCCTGAGATTTCTGATGCGATTGGAAGGAAGAATCTTGATACGTTGTGGTTTCTCAAAGTATCAGCATTGATGTCAATTTCCCTTAATACTGTTAGATTCAGGATTCCTCCCATAGGAGATTCCAGTCCTGAGTTTTCACCGGTGTAGTCTGCGATCATGGAAACATCGGAGTCAGGGTTGCCAAATTCTGCCTCATCTCTTACGAATATTCCAAATCCCCAGATATTTCCAGCTGCTGTGAACTCTTCCCTAAATACCATGTTAGCATCCAGCTCGGGAGATTCCATCTCGTAGGATTCTATGTCAATTGGTTCAAATGTTGCCAGTATCCCAGGTATCATGAGAATGGTGAACATAAATACTGAGATGTGAATTCTCTTCCTCCTTGGAATTAGGTAGTCAGCTACCTTGGAGAAGTCACGCACGTTATTTCTCTGATGGACCTGTATTTGATTGGTTGTGATGATTCATAAGCCGGCTTCTCTTAGTTGCTCAAGTATTTCTATCTGTTTCTTAGTTAGATTGTCGTTTTCATGGAGGACGAATTCAATATCCAAATCTCCTCCTTGATGACCATGACCGTTTACTCTTCTCCTGTCTCCTATTTTCGTTCGTTCAGGCACTTCGATCTGAATTCTCTTTCCCAAGGGCGTGGTAATCCTGACGCTACCTCCCAGAATGAGTGTGGATATTGGCACTGGGGCCTCCTGAATTAGTCTCCCATCCTCCCATCTTCTACCTTCCTGAGCGTCAAGTCTTAACGTAATCAGTAAATCTCCTGGGACTCCTTGTGGATGCTCATGACCCATCCCTCTAAGTCTCAGTTGCTGTCCGTGAATCGCCCCAGGAGGTACCTTGACATTGATTGAGCTCCCCCTTGTCTGTACTCCTGTACCATTACAATCTTTGCAAGTTCTGGCGGTGCCAAAGCTTGATCCTTCACACTTTTGGCACCTCTTCATCCTTCTATGAGAGAAATTTACTTCCGTGCCAATGATTGCTTGCTCCAAAGTGACATCCAGGCCTGCCTCTATGTCAGCTCCACGAGATGATGCCTCTCGTTGATTTGAATCAGTGAATGGGGAATGTCTAGATTGCCTGGATTCTGGACCAAATCCAAAGTTTGCATTCGATCTCCCTCCGACAAACTGGGAGAATAAATCTCCAAAATCAAATCCACGGGAAGATCCCGATGGGGACCTGCCTCCTCTGAACATTTCCTCCATTCGCCTCTGTTGATCCCACTCCCTCCTTGCCTCGGGTGAGCCTATGGACTCATATGCAGTCTGTATTGATTTGAAGCGCTCTTCAGCGGCGGTATCATTTGGATTCCTATCTGGATGATATTGCCTAGCAAGTTTCCTGTATGTCCTCTTTATCTCAGCATCTGAAGAGTCCTTAGAAACACCGAGAACACGATAGGGGTCCTCTGCCATCGAACCTCGTCAGTATGGCGGGTGCCTTCAACCTGCTGAGAGATTTATCGATGTGCTAATGAGATTGCAGGTAGTGCGAGAGTTATGGCTGTGGGCTGGGCGGTATTCAGGAACTATGTTGGGCATGCGAAGGAAATTAAGGGAGATGTGACAGATTATCCGAGGTTCTTCCTAATGCCATCGACATCACATGTAGAATCTGATGAGCTTGGAAATAATGATATCTCACTACTAGTCGATGAGCACATAGACTACGAAGTTGAGATGGTTGTCAGACTCGGTGATAATCTAGAGCCTGTTGAGATGTGCATCGGGTGCGATACAACGAATAGAACCCGTCAAACCTTAGCTAAAGAGAAGGGTTGGCCATGGCTAGAAGGGAAGAGCTTCCGAGGCTCTGGGGTTCTGGGTACCTGGGCCCCATGGGACCCAAGAATCATGGAGATTGGTCTTTCTTTGAATGGGGAAACCAAACAATTAGCCACCACTGATCTGATGGTTCATTCTCTCGACTCAATAATGGAGCATCTTACAGACTGGTATGGATTATGTCCGGGGGATTTGATTTGGACCGGAACTCCCGAAGGAGTAGGGGCAATGAAAGTAGGCGATAGAGTGGATGCATGGATGAGAAATCCCGATGGGGTAAAGATAAGCATCCTCAGTGCGGAATGCGTCTTGTAGAATTCGTTTACTTGATAAGTACGAATAGTACGCGATAACTATGGACGTTGAGTATGATTTCAGACCAGCCTTCACGCTAATGACTGCAAATTTGGGACCCGGAGAATCCCTCAAAGTTGAGCCTGGAGCTATGGTAGCCCAGTCTAGAGGTGTTGACATGAAAACTGGTATGGGCGGTGGCGGAGGAATCGGAGGATTCCTAAAGAGCGTGGTGAAATCCGCTGTCGGAGGAGAGTCCTTCTTTGTCAACACATACACAGCCAGCGGCTCTGGAGGATGGGTATCTTTGGGTCCTTCGGCTCCTGGTGACATAATGGAGTTCCACCTGGCCGCAGGAGAGGAGTTTTTCATGCAAGGTGGGGCATTCATGGCTTGCACTCCGAGCGTTGACATGGATACAAAATTCCAAGGTGCAAAGTCGCTGTTTTCAAGAGAAGGCGCATTTTTCTTGAGGGCACACACCCCGAGAGGAGTTGAGGGCAAGGTATTCTACACATCATATGGAGCTATCAAGGAGATAGACGTCTCACCCAATGCCCCAGTAGTAGTTGACAATGGCCATGTTGTGGCATTCACCACTGGACTATCATATAGTGTGTCCAAAGTTGGTGGGATGGGATCTGCGTTTTTCGGGGGAGAGGGTTTTGTTCTGGAATTCAATGGTTCAGGCAAGGTATACATACAGACTAGGAATATGGAGAGCTTGGCGACGAGATTAATGCCATTCATGCCGACTGCCAGAAGTAACTGACCATGAGAAACTTGAGGTGCGATATCCTCTGGGAGCATCATGGAGCCTGGTGTCAGGAGGATTACAAGTACTCGTCTCATTGATCATGATGGTAGGATAAGAGAAGGTGATTTCCTTCTTCTCGAAGATGGTTCATACTCCCCTAGCTCTGGAGATGAGGATGTTAAAGAGACTGTAGATGGAAGGGACCTAGTGATTACTAGATCCCTTCAGAACTGGCATACCCATCTTCCAATGACCCTCAATAGGAGTATGGGAGAAGGTCTAGCTCTCATGGATTGGTTACAGACTAGTATTTTCCCCAGTGAAAGAAATCTAACCCCAGAGTTGGCATCAATTGGTACCAGGGCGTCATTGGCTGAGATGATTTCAGGTGGAACCACCTTTGCCTGCGATATGTACCACTTCCCAGGTTCAATAGCTCCAGTAGTCGCTGAATCCGGCATTAGAGGGGTTATTTGTGGCCCTACCACAGATTGGCCGCCGTCCGAAGAAGGTGAGTCGGATAGTGGGAACGCCCTCAAGGAGCTGGATTCTCTGATTCGCTCTGGTCCTCTTGGTTCGGGAAGGGTAGAGATAGGGATAGCAACCCATGCCGTTTACACGTGTTCAGAAGAGGTTTTGAGAAAGGCTAGCGAGATGTCTGGAGAATTAGGGGCAAGGTTGCATATTCATACCTCGGAGACTAGAGAGGAAGTAGCACAGTGCCATGAGAAGACAGGGATGTATCCCATCGAATACTTGGACTCAATTGACTATTTTACCGAGGGGACTGTCTGTGCTCACTGTGGATGGGTAACGAAAAAGGAGATGAGGATTCTTGCAAGAAAAGGCGCGCATGCCGTTCACTGCCCGGTTTCTAACCAGAAGCTAGCTTGTGGTGGAACAATGTCTTACCCGGCGATGATCGACGCAGGTGTTGATGTTAGGTTGGGTACCGATGGTGCTGCTAGCAACAATGGTCTTGATATGAGAGCTGAGGCCAGGGCAGCGAGCCTGATACAGAAGCACGATCATTGGGATGCGACAATATTAGATCCTTTAGAGACCTGGCAGCTTGCGACAAGAGGATCATCAGACTGGGTCACATGGGACTTATCTGATATTCGAATGCGTCCAAGGGGCAGAGGAGGTAGAAGGATTCTATCAAACCTAATTTACTCCGGAGCACAATGCATGGATGTTTTTGTTGATGGAAGAGCGATAAGGAGAGATGGCAGGACCCTTACTCTAGACGAGGAAAAGCTGGCACACGAACTCGAGGATGCGGCTCAGGAATACTATTCTGAAATATGATGAGGGCAAACACTTCTTGAAAAGCTAGGGCTCGATGTGGTGTTGTGTCCTTACTTGATTATCTCTTAGCGCCGAGAGAAGATCACAGGGGTTGGAAAACTCCCAGCGAAGCATCCAGAATACTGTTTGTAATGGTAGTGGGTTCGGTTTCTTACTGGGCTTGGCCGATTACCGAGGGAAATATAGTGATGTGGGCAGGGACAGTGATGATGGTCTCTACGGCTCTGCTTTCTCTGGGGTGGTGGTTACTATCACTGGCCGCCAAGAACAGGGCACCCAGAAAATTGACAGCTTCCGTAGAAAAGGTTACGAAAAGACGCCGTAAACACTCATCTTGATTCATTGAAACTATTAAGCAGGTTCTATTGAATATTCAAGTGTGATCAACTCAACTAGATACTCGACGTCCTCACCGTCATCTGTATGAGTACATCCTATTGCTCCTCCAGTACCTGCTGTAACGCTAATGTCAAGTGCATATGCTCCTAATCCAATACCTCCAGAGTCCAGTCCCATTGTGATTTGTGATCTTGAAACATTGCTGACGTTTCCTATCATAGATGAGTCGTACCACTCCACTTCCACCGAGTGTGAGGAAGGGGGGCCATCGGAGTTCTGGCCACTCTCTGTCATATTCTTTTCATTGTGTACCATTGTAGAAGTGATGGTATCTGGATCCGAGTTGGAGGCCCCTGGTACATTACAGCCAATTCCATTACTGGTTTCATCCTCTGAATAAGTTAGAGTAGCCCTAACTCCAACGATATTGAAGTCTTCAGCATCCTCTATCGAGTCTGTGTGCATATTAATGGAAATAGTCTCTCCGTCATTCACATATTCAAATCCATCAGCGAGTTGCTCACTTCCGAAATCTGCCTCTACAATCCAATCCCCCGATGTGACGGAGACTGAATCTAATGAATCTGGTCCAGATATAGCATAAGTCGCTTCAATTGCTCCAAATGGAATAATCAAGGCGGCTGCAATGGCTCTTGCCTTCCTATCATCTGGCCAATCATATCTGCCCAGTGGAGAGATTTCAGGAGATCTTATCTTATTCATTACCAAGTGTGTTATGAAGGCAGCTCCCATTCCTGGAATTGACTCGAATACCTCATTATTCAATCCCAACAATCTCCAAGCAATTACCCCAGTAAGAGCGGCAATCATCATTGCCATCGTGTGAGTAGTATCAGGCTCATATTCGGCCCATCTGATGATGAGAATAGGTACGAAGATGGAGCCAAGCCCGTACACTGCAAGTACGACTAGGGAGAATACTGAGTCCCCCCCGGGAACGTAGAGGCCGAAAATCGAGATAGCAGTGGCGAAGGAAGCAACAGCTAAAGTGACTGTCTTCGTCTTCTTGTGGTCCTGACTAATCTCAGGCATAACATCGTCAGTGAAGGCTGCTGTACATGCCAAAACCTGACTGTCGGCTGTTGACATGGTTGCTGCGAATATGGACGCGAGAATCAATCCAACCCAGAAGGGGCCTAGAGTTTCCATTGCCAGCATTGGAAGACCTAGCTCTGGATCGAAATCTGCCCCACTAAAAACCACCCTACTAGCCAGTCCAATTATGACCATGATGAGAAGAAAAGGGGTCTGCCATGCAAAGAACCACAACATTGCACTCTTCCTGTCCTTGTCTGTACCTAGTGTCATAACACGGCTAACAACCTGTGGTTGTCCTGCCACGCTAAGTCCACCCAAGAAGAATGCGAAAGCCCAGAGAGTCAATCCGAATCCCAAATCAGCTGGGACAATGCTAGTCAGATTGGCGTTCTGTTCCTCCAGACCCGAGTGTAGGCCGCCAAAGCCACCTACCTCTCCCATGGCTACCCAGCATAGCAGAGAAGAGCCTACAATCATCACGCTCGACTGAGCAGCGTCGGTCCAAATCGAAGCCCTTATTCCGCCAGCATAACAGTAGGCAACGACCAAAACAAATCCGATTAGTATTCCTACAACCTCTGACCACCCCAGCATCACATACAAAGCCTTACCACCGCTAGTTAGCTGAGCTGCAGCATACACTGAGAGGAATAGTATCGAAAGCATGGCTGCTAGTTTTGCTTCTGGGGAGCCAGTTGCGTCCGAAACCAGGGATGATAGTGATCTTAGTCCTCTGTCATTAGCGGATTGCTGTATGAATTTGTACAGCCATAGCCATGCTAAAATCTGTCCTATCATGGATCCTATCGCTATCCAAACTATTGAGTATCCCATCGTGAATGTGAAACCTATGAATCCGATGAACATGTATCCGGAGTTCCAAGTACTGACTGCGGACAAAGCGGCGAGTGCCGGATGCATCCCCCTTCCTGCCACTAAATAGTCATCAGTGGTATCCTCTTTGACCAGCATGCTGGCCAGACCGACTCCAGCAAATGCGGTCATGAATAGCAGAAATGAGCCAACGAGAACTAGGTCCACGACTAGATGCATGGGGGACTTGACTATCAACAATGGGATTGATACAATTGCCGAGACAGGAGAAGGAGAGTAAATTACAAAATCCATTATTGAGTGTTTTGATGGTCAATGAACATTGAGAATTACCTACAGTCTTCTTCTGAGTCTTTCCATCGCTGAATCCGCCTCGCCTAAGGACCTCAGGCATGACTGGACATCTCCTTCCTCTAGCATCTTCTCTGCTATGGAGATAGCTCTGAGAGACGAGGACCTGTCAGAATCTTCAATTCCTATGCCTCTTGAGTCGAGCTTCTTACTCAGAGAAGACCATTCTGAGTTTACGAAATCTATTAGCTCCCCAGCATCAGATAGCTCGGCCTCAAGTAATTGGAGATCGTTGGTTAGTGATTGTAATTCCGAGGATGCCTTTGACCATTCGGAAGATTCGGAAAGATTGGCTACAATATCGAGTCTCTCCATCCAGTCTCCGTGCTTTGGAAACCTAGATTCTAGCTTATTTCTGTGCCTGAGCGCTCTAGTTACTTCGTTGGAAGATTCTGAAATGTCCCTTACATCTCTAACGATACTGTCAGAGATTCCCTTGGATAGCGGGTAGTTACCCTCCTCGTGTGCCTTTCTAGATTCTGAAATCATCTCCAAGTGCTTACTGAGAGACTCTCCTTCCAAGGACTTAATCGACTTTTCTGCTTCTTCCAGAGCCTTTAGTGAGTCAGATTGTAAACTGGTAAGACTCTCTATATGATTCGGGATGTTTGAAGCCATGCTCTTTGCCGTCACCGGATCTTCTGCATCAAGGGATTGCTTGGCAGATTCCAGAATACCTCTGATACTATCAGAGGAGTGTCCCTCGAGATTAGATAGTAATCTCTCACCTTCCGAAATTGCCTCGATGGCTTCTTGCCAGTGTTCAATCACCACGGATGCCTTCGTCTTGGCTGTTCTGAATAGTATCTCAGCCTCTCTCAGTGATCCTAGTTCAGATTCTCTTACTGCAATATCGTAGGCTTTGCGGGGCCCCCTTGCTGTCTTCGAAATATTCTCAGCGTCCATCACATATGTGAGCGCGTCTTCCTGTATGTCTCCGAGATCCTGCGAAATTGCGATTATACGCTTGGCCTCGCTCTCAGCCTCTTCGATCATCAGCAGACCCCTCTGGGGGTTTTTCCAGCCAATTTCTCTGGCAGTGGTTAAGAGAGAGTTGGCTTGCTCTAGCCCGGAGTTGTTTGATCTGAGTGTAATCATGAGATCTTCTGCATTTTCTAGACTGGAAGAAAATTGCTTTCTGATATCGTGCATCTCATCTTTGGAAAGTAAATCAGGAATTAGGGTGTAGGAAATTGATAGTCCTACTAATACCCAAATTTCAGGGTCAGAGCTCAAGGCCACCATTGTTGCGATTGCGAAAGCCAATCCCACTACACTTGTAATTCCTCTGAGCCTTCTGGTTGCGAGTGAATGATTCAAAATATATCGTGATACGCTCCACAGATAAAGTGCTACACTTAACATTAAGACAGAGGCGATCTTCTCATCCATAGAGGAATATTCTGAACCGGCAACAGCAACTAAACTGGGCCAAACTATGTTTGATACTGACCCTACTCTTGATTTCTCTACTGGACCAAAATCAATCAAATCTGAGAGTAGTATTGCTGATCCAAATAGCAAGAAGACGTGACTTGATCTAGATAGCAGGTCGACCTCTCCGTTGACTGCCGGCCAAAGCCACCATGCTCCTCCAATTATTATCGACAGTAAGCCCAATAAAGCGATTTTCTCCACCCTTATCCTGTGCTCATTTACGACCCTCGCCGGGTAGTCAGGAAGCAGGACCATGTCTCTTGAGGTAGTATCATCTCTCATGAGCTTCACTGATTGACGATTGCCCCTAAGGCCTCATTGATTCTTTTCCCCATAGACGGTTTGCGAGGAAGCTGAGGAAAGCCAATGCAGAAAGCACAGCGAAAAATGCCTGGACTTGATAGTCCGATACCTCATCATCTTGCTCTGAGGCCATTATTGATTGATTGAGATTTAGAGTTCCTGATTCTCCATCTTCGTTTCCTATCCACTCTATTCTTATATCTAGAGGACCTGCCTCGAGGAGTTGGATATCAGCATCTATTTCGAAATATCCCGAAGAGGAAGATGTTGCCCCCGGAATCATCACATAGGCCGAGCAGGTCTCTGCATAGCAAGCTCTAGCTGAGCCTACTGATGATTGGTGATTATTGATTGAAGCCCGGAAATTTATCGTATTACCGATAATCTGGTCGCCGGTAATCTCGGTTTGGATTATCTCAAGATTGAAGCCCTCCGTGGGTTCAATAGAGAATTGGAATGAGATGTATGCTGAATTTACCAGAGAGTCGATGGCCAGTATCTCCATAGAATGGATTCCTACTCCCAGATTTGACAACTCTATCTTTTCTGCCTCTGTCCATAAGACGTTTGTATATTTTTGATCTCCATTTATCCAAACCGTCCACAGTGTGTTCATGATACTATCCAGATCATCGTAGGACTCGGTGAGAGTGAGAAGGATATTATCCCCTTCTCGAGCAGGTTCTGAAGGACTCACACGGGTGGAGTTCGCAGTGATCTGTGGAATGATTACTGGTCCCGCAGAGTCCTCAACTACGATGTCCCACGTTCTCTTTACTGTATTCCCTGCTTCGTCTGTAACATTCAACAATAGCTCCCAGTGACTATTCGCTCTCTCTTGGTGCCTCTCATCAACAGATAGATGCATCCCATTGACCTGATCTCCTTGATTAAAGACGGCTGAGAAATACAGCTCATCATTAGAGAAATGTCTCCACCCCTGTGATTTATTTGACACTACCTGTACTGAAACGGGAAGATTCGAGTTGTCTGAAGTAATAACGTCAACAAAAAGCTCACTGTCCGATCTAATGATCATGCTGTGTTCGGATTCGTTACGCTGGACCTCGATTCCTTCAGATGTTATTTCTGTGAATCTGATATCGTAGCTAGGATTTTGTCCATCGATTATTATATCCTCATACCAAGTTGAGGAAGTCCCAAATGAGTCGATGCAGGTTAAATCTGCACTGAGAATATCTCCAGACAAGTAACCATTCTGTACAGGATTAACAGGGATGACGACGCGCCCATCGGAATCATATTCTCCAACCGAGCTATTCAGAATTGTTCCGTTGTTGGAGAGTCTCCAGTTGAAGGTGGGAGTCTCCAATATGCTATCATCACACTCTGAGATGAAATATATCGTACCATTAAGAGGAGCAGAAATAGACATCCCACCAGATCTACTGACTGTCACTGAAGGAGGGGAGTTCTCGCCTATTGCTATTCTGATTGTTGAGTAGACAGGAGATTCTGCTCTTAGAACAGTGAAGGAGCCGGGTTCACCGGATATTATCCCCTGCATTGCACTGAATCTGAATTCCCATGGTTCTTGGATTGAGATGAGAAGCGGAACTTCTTCAATCAGGGACCCTGTTCTGGGTAGATCGAGTAGCCTTGTGGTCCTCAGGTCAGTATTAGCCATCAACTCGGCGGATTCCGACCAACCCCATGTTCCGGAGCTTGTACTATTCACTGGACCAACGGAAGGAGGGGAAACAAGCACCGTTACTGGCGATAAGAGAGTTAGTTCGGTATAGTCGAACATACAACATCCAGCTACCTCTGAGTTAATCCATGATCTAGCGTTGGTCAACAGCTCTATGAAATCAGAAATCTCAGATTCCGTGATATTCCCATCTGAGTTACCTAGGTGATTATCGATCTGCGATCTGATTCCAGTTGGCTGGTTGGGTAGTAAATCGGTGCCATATTCCTCTGGAATTACAATTTCCAAACTCCAAGTAGCATTAACCTGAGAGTCGGGAAGTAGGTCCCCTGTGAGAGAGAGGGTAGCCTGGCCGTTTATCTGAATTTGCTCGGAGTTGGTGACCTCATCATCAAACTCAGCAAAACTCAGGGGAGTCAAGATGACTATTATTGTCAAGAAGACAGCTACTGATTTATTCACGGGCATTCTCATCATCCTTCGAAGATAATTGTTGATCCAACATCATCTATCCCTAATGGAATAAGTCTATTTTTTGCGTGTAATTGACGAAGTCTGTCTCTGAGATCTTTCTCCCCATGAACTAGGAAGAATCCTCCTCCTCCCGCACCAAGTAGCTTGGCTCCAGATGCCCCTAACGACATTATCTCATCGTGAAGGGAGTCTATCTCATTACCAGATACCCCTGCAGAAATTCCTCTCTTCTCGTGCCAAGACTCGCCGATCAAAATTCCTAGTTTGGAAAGTTCACCTTCATTGAGAAATTGTTCTGCGGTATCAGCCTGATTCCTGATTTTTCTAAGTCTCGTTAACTTGTTGTTAGGATCTCTCGGGACCTCCCTTAGTACCTCAGAAGCACTCCTAGATAAACCAGTAAATACCAGTGTGAACTCATCTCTTATTTGTGACTCACAGGATACCATTATCGGTTCCACTCGTACTCCTTCAGAGTCAAAGGAGATTACATTGATTCCTCCGAAAGCTGCCGCATACTGATCCTGCCTGCCGATAGGCTGTCCAAGAATATCTATCTCTATCAAGCACGCTTCTTCCGCTAATTGATCGGGAGATGCGTCACGACCTGCAAATTTGTGCAGGGCATTCAGTAGTCCGACTGTTACCGTTGATGAAGAGCCCAGTCCTGTGCCTCTTGATGGTATATCTGCGATAGTGGTAATCTCTACTCCGGAAGTAACTCCGGTTAGCCTCATAGCCTCCCTAACGAGCTCGTGTTTGAGATCCTCAAAGTCATCCACTAACTCCAGAGAGGAGTATGATACTCTGACTCTCTCATCGAATCTCTTGTTCACCAGAACGTGGATGTATTTGTCAATAGCCAGAGATACGACCTTTCCCCCGATCTCTTCCGATTTGGAGAACGAGTCGATATCCGTACCTCCTCCACAGAAGGAGGCCCTTAGGGGCGTTCGGCTGATTATCATCAGACTAGTGGGGTCGTACACTACACATCAAGACGACGGTTTACTGACAATATTCTGTTACTAGCTAATGACAACACATATGACCTTGCCACCACCGGAGCGAAGGGAGAGCGATGTCCGACGTAGTGACCATGGATGACCTTAGTAACGAAGAAATATTGTCTATTCTGGAAGATTCAGTCAGACTTGTGCCTGTAGCGAGAGGCGCAGTTCACCTCCCTCTTCTAGAAGGGAAGGTTCTTGCAAACATGTTCTATGAAAACTCGACCAGGACAAGGATGTCCTTTGAAACGGCCATGAAGAGGCTTGGTGGGTCTGTTCTGAACTTCAGCTCCATCGGAACCTCTGTCTCCAAGGGAGAGACGCTTTTCGACACCATGCAGATGGTCGAAGGTTATGCGGACATAGCCGTAATCAGGCATCCTAGGCAAGGAGCGGCCCAGTATAGTGCTGATGCGATAGATATCCCAATTCTGAATGCGGGGGATGGCGCTGGAAATCATCCTACTCAGACCATGCTCGACCTCTTCACAATAATGGAGGCTCATGGTACCATCGAGGGCCTTAATGTGGTTTTAGTAGGTGATCTGCGATACGGCAGAACAGTGCATAGCCTATCTCATGCTCTAATTCGTTTCGGAGCTGAGCTGACTCTTGTCTCTCCTGAAACACTTATGATGCCTGATGAGATTGTGAATGACCTTCGCGCTTCTGGTGCTACGATTTCAGAGTCAACCGATTTGGTCGAGGCTATTCCTGATGCCGATGTCATATACATGACGAGAATCCAGAAAGAGCGCTTTCCAGATGAGGATGAATATGCGAAGGTTGCAGGAATATACATGTTAGGCGCCAAGGATATGGACAATGCCAAGGATGGCATGATTGTGATGCACCCCCTCCCCAGGGTTAGTGAGTTACATCCCAGTTTAGACTCCACAGTAAATGCTAGATACTTCCAACAGGCATTCAATGGCGTACCGACTAGAATGGCACTTCTTTGCAGGAGTCTTGGCGTAGAGATACCAGAGGAGGTGAAGAAATGAGTGAGATGAGGAGGGTTACTGCAATCTGCAATGGTACGGTGATAGACCATATCCCAGCAGGTCACGCGTTGCAAGTAATCAAGATGCTCAGAATCGATACGAACAGATCGAATCCAGTCTCGCTAGTGATGAATGTCCCCAGTGACAAAATGGGAAGAAAAGATCTACTCAAAATCGAGGACTTGGAGCTGAATCAAGAGGAGCTGGACAGACTAGCATTGATTTCGCCGAATGCAAGTGTGGCTATCATCAGAAACTACGGTGTTGCGGAGAAGAGGGTCGTTGAGCTGGCGGAGGAGCTTGTAAATGTCGCAAGATGCACATTTTCGAACTGCATCACCCAGAACCCCAGAGAGCCTCTTCCACAGAAACTGGTACTCTACAGCAGAGATCCGATTGAAGTCAGATGCTACTACTGCGGAAAAAGACAGGATTTGGATGATATCATAGATAATCTAATTTGACATGAGCTTACTTTATTTCACTGTTGACTTCGATAATAATTGATTCAGGCATGTCAAGAGGTATTTGGGTCGAGAGTCTCTCCAGATTCAATGGATTGAGTAACACGAAAAATTTCGGGATGGCTACTATTGAAAAAATGACGGCGGCAATCAAGGCAATCATAGCACCACTGCCTGTGTCCAGCTCTGCTGAGAAGTAAAGTCCCAAGAAAACCGAGCTAAGAGCAAAAAACTGTGTCCAAGCCATACATGAGCGGAAGCTTCGACCGACTAACTGTGCTGTGGCTGCTGGGGTGACCAGTAAAGCTGTAACCAAAAGGGCCCCCACTACCTGAACCATACTAACTACAACTGCTGCGGTGATACAACTGAAAAGAAGACCAATAGCTCGTACTGGTATGCCCTGGACCAGGGATGCCAGGGGGTCGACTGTAGTGGCTAGTAAGGCGCGTCCTATGATAATAATTGTGAACAGCGACACTATCGATATAGTTGCTATCAAATCCAGGTCATCAGATGAGGTGAGGAGTAGGCTACCCCATAGATAACTCTCTACCTCTACTGTTATTCCGACTCCAGAATATCTCAGTAGCACGAGACCTAGTGATAGCGCTCCTGTGAGAAATATGGCAATCGAGGCGTCACCTGTTAGTATTTCTCTCGACTGGAGTTCGTATATGATTATGGATGCAAAGGTGCTGAATAGCAAGGCGTACCATAATGGAGAAGTAGCGCCAATTACTATGCCAATGGCCACTCCGCCGAATGAAACGTGAGCCTGTCTCTTATACACATCTGACGCTGCCGACGAATGACGTCGTGGG
>CAXHFZ010000002.1:0-29077 GCA_964016325.1 uncultured Candidatus Poseidoniales archaeon
TCCTGACAATGGCTTACATCCTACTAGTGAATCCGTCAATGCTGGCAGCGACAGGCATCCCGTTTAACGATGCCCTGTTCGCGACCTCTATTGCGGCTTTCATTGGATGTATGGCTATGGGGCTGTGGGCGAAATTACCCTTCGCACTGGCACCCGGAATGGGCCTGAACGCATTCTTCGCGTTCACGGTAGCGGCGCCATGGGCGATGGCAGTGCCATGGGACATAGCTCTCGCGGCAGTATTGGTTCAGGGAGTCATATTCCTGATCCTGTCACTACCGCAGGTGGGCGTCAGGACGGCAATGATCAATTCGATCCCAACCGACCTGAAGATAGCCACTGGCGCAGGAATAGGAATGTTCCTGGCGATCATCGGCCTTCGTGAGATGGGCTGGGTAGCCCATGACAACGCCACACTGGTAACCCTCGGGGACACAGGGAGCTGGACCCACCAATCTGGTGAGCTTTGGGCCATGATAGGCCTTATTTCCATAGCCGTCATGATGGCGAGAGGAATCAAAGGCGCGATCATATTCGGTGTCCTCGGTGCCTCTGTCGCAGGCTGGGCACTTTCCGCTAACGACCCATACAACGAGGCATACCCCGTTATCGTCTTCTGCATAGATGCGGCAACTGACAATTGCGTCGCAGAAGGAGAGTTCTACGCAGGAGTAGCAGGCCGAGGAGTCGCCGAGGCTCCAGACAAGCTGTTTGAGTTCGTAGGCATGCCTACCGAGACACTTGGTGCCGCCATAGGCGCATTGTCCCTCGAAACAGGCGTAGTCGATGCCTTGACAGCTGACGGCGCATACGCTGACAACCTGGAGTACGGGCTTGGAGGATTCCTCCTGATCATGATCACCTTCCTGTTCGTCGACATCTTCGACACAGCAGGCACACTATACTCAGTGGGCCGCCAAGCAGGATACGTGGATGAGAACGATGAGCTGATGAACTCAGATGAGGCCTTCATGTCAGACGCTGCCGCAACAGTGGTAGGCGCACTAGTCGGAACCAGCACCACAACAACATACATCGAGTCAGCCGCCGGAATTGAAGAAGGAGGAAAGACAGGACTTGTCGCCGCGACCGTCGGCGTCCTCATGCTATCCGGTCTGTTCTTCGCGGACGTATTCGCGTCCATACCACAGTTTGCAATGGCCTCGGCTCTAGTTGTGGTAGGTGCAATGATGATGCGACAGGCCGCGGACATCGACTGGGGCAACCAAGACGTGGCCCTACCGGCATTCGCCACCATGGTTCTAATGCCATTCACGTACTCGATCGCTGTAGGAATCGCGTGGGGAGTGATCCTCTACACAGCAATCAAGGCAGGACAGCAGAAGTTCGATGAGATCAGTCCAGTGATGGGGGTCCTAACGATCCTACTGATACTGTACTACATCGGCCCAGGAGCCCAGACAGGCTTCGAATGGCTGATCAACGACATACTCAGCCTATGAGTATAGCGTTTGCAGGTGGGCCCCGGACCTAGCCCGGGCCCTAACAAGCGGAGCGAATAGCATGGAAGACGATATCATAGACAGCCTCTATGGCGCCATCAGAACTGTTCCTGATTTCCCCATCGAGGGCATCATGTTCCGAGACATCACACCAGTTCTCGCAGACGGCGAGCTACTCACCTCACTGGTGGATAGGATGGTAACGGATATGGATGCCCTCGGTTGGCGACCAACACACATCGCTGGTCCCGAGAGCAGGGGCTTCATATTCGGATCCATGGTGGCTGAAAGGCTCGGTATCGGCTTCATCCCAGTAAGGAAGCCAGGTAAGCTGCCCCACCATGTCGCAAGTGCAGAGTATGACCTAGAGTATGGCACAAACACCCTGGAAATACACACCGATGCTGTCTCCGAGGGCGACAGAGTCGTGATCGTGGATGATCTCCTGGCGACTGGGGGGACAGTTGCCGCGACCGTGGGCCTATGCAGGGGCCTCGGCGCCTCTGTTGAGGGGGCGATGTTCCTCATCGAGCTCGATGGCTTGGGTGGTAGCGCCAAAACCGGCGTAGACACACACTCGCTCCTAAACTTCCCAGCATGACAGGAACCTACGAATCGTGAAACTCATATGGGTCCCCTTCGTGGGCGCTACGTGCCTCGCTTTGATGGACTAGGGAACTGCACAGTCTGCAATGTCCCCTGTACCGCCATGAACTACCTATTTAGCGATGGAAAAAAGTACTGCACGGGATGCTGGGTCGAGGAGAAGAACCCCACTCACCCAGAGCTCGAGAAGATCAAGGAAGACGTCTCCGGGGCTGTGAGCATCTGGAAGTGCCTCAAGTGGTACAGGGAAGACAGGAAGCTGCCAAACGGCCCATACTCATTCAAAAAGTCCTACAAGAAGTAGAACCCCGGGTCCATACCAACCTCTGGAGCCGCTTTGTTCATGGACGTGGTTCACACGCCCATGCTCACAGAGGACCCCCCAATGACGAGCGAGCCCAGCATTCACGTGTTCGAAGTCATGACCAGAGACCTCGACGGTTTGACAGACGCCAGGGGGCAAAGCGCAAAGGCGCTTCTCGCATCAGAAACTGGAATGCTCGCAGACGAGGTGCGTGTGATACTTGGATATCAGGTAAGGGCGGACCTCAGCAAGGAAGAACGAGATACTGCCTTGTACGATCTATTCGCAGATCCTATCATCGAGATGGCATCGTACGACGAAGCGCTCCTAACTTCCTTCCACAATCCTCCTGATCTAGCAATTAAGGTAGGCTTCAAGCCCGGCGTCACCGATAATTCTGCCCAAGCGGCACTCGATGGACTCACAACACTGTTCGGCCACCACTCCACCGCAGAAATCGCGACAACCAAGACTTACGCCATATGGGGCCCCCCACCAGAGAGCTCCGAGAAAATAGCCGGAGCTCTGCATAACCCCATGATAGAGAGGGCCTCGATAGCATCGAGACAAGATTGCGAGAAGGGCGAGTGGCCGTCTCTGGACTTCCCAAGAATGATCCCGTTACCCTATGTCAAGCCAGCGACTGTTGACCTTGAGGTATCAGACGACGAGTTGATTTCAATAAGCGAGAAGGGACTACTCGCGCTGAACCTTGAGGAGATGAAGGCCATTCAGGCCCACTACAGAGATGAAAGGGTCAGAGATGCCAGGAGGGGACTCGGACTTCCCCATTCCTCGCCCACAGACGCGGAGCTAGAGTGCCTAGCCCAGACTTGGTCCGAGCACTGCTCCCACAAGATTTTCGCCGCCGAGATACACCATGTTGACACAGTCACAGGAGAGGACACCACTATTGATTCGCTGTTCAAGACCCACATAATGCAGCCCACCTTGGACATACAGAAGCAGGTCGACTGGCTACTCAGCATCTTTCATGACAACTCCGGGGTTATCGCGTGGAACGAGGACTGGAGCCTCTGCATCAAGGCAGAGACCCACAACTCCCCAAGCGCACTGGATCCCTATGGGGGGGCCATAACCGGGATAGTCGGCGTCAACCGGGACATAGTAGGGACGGGTCTGGGGGCCAGACCAATTGCTAACACGGATGTATTCTGCTTCGGACCACCTGACTACGAAAAGCCCCTACCCGAGGGGCTATTCCACCCATCCAGGGTATTCCGCGGGGTCCACTCAGGGGTCCGCTCGGGGGGCAACGAATCTGGGATACCCACGGTTAATGGCGCCATAGTGTTCGATGAGAGGTACATCGGGAAACCACTCGTATATTGCGGAACGCTTGGTATAATGCCGAGGGTGCTACCGGATGGCAGGCAGAGTCACATCAAGACCCCCGAGGCTGGGGACATCGTCTACATGGTGGGTGGCAGGGTCGGCTACGACGGTATCCACGGAGCCACTTTCTCCAGCCTTGAACTGACAGAGGATAGCCCCAGCTCCGCGGTCCAGATCGGGGACCCAATAACCCAGAAGAAGATGATAGACATGCTACTGGAGGCTAGGGACGCTGGCCTGATCCAGGTGATTACCGACAATGGCGCCGGAGGGCTGTCCAGCAGCGTAGGTGAGATGGCCGAGCTCACTGGCGGTGCAGTGCTGGATCTAGGTGAGGTACCGTTGAAGCAGGCAGGCCTCTCACCATGGGAGATACTCGTCTCGGAGTCGCAGGAGAGGATGACGGTAGGCATAAGGCCCTCAGACAGAGATGCCTTCGAGGAGCTCGCAGAACTGCACGAGGTAGAAGCCACGGCCGTGGGGACATTCACTGACTCCGGGGCGTTCGTAGTCACACACGGCGAGGAGCCCGTGGCGCACCTCCCCATACACTTCCTCCATGATGGTTGCCCGCAGCTCAAGCTGGAGTCCGAGTGGGCGCCTCCTGCTCACAAGCCTATCCACACTCCCTCTGTCGACGCTCACGGAATGGGAGAGCTACTCGCGCGACTGATGGCCAGGCCAAATATCGCCAGTAAGGAATGGTGGGTCAGATCGTACGATCACGAGGTCATAGCGCAATCCGTCATCAAGCCCTTCGGGGGCGTCAACATGGACGCCCCTGGGGACGCCGCAGTCATCGCCCCTATCCAAGGAGGCACCCAGGGAGCTGTAATTTCCAATGGCATAGTACCCAGGTACTCTGACATCGATGCCTATGCCATGGCCGCAGCCTCTGTAGACGAGGCCCTGAGGAACGCCGTCTGCGTCGGCGTGGACCTAGACCTCATAGCAGGGCTGGACAACTTCTGCTGGCCCGACCCAGTGGAGTCCCCGAAGACTCCTGACGGGAGGTACAAGCTCGCACAACTGGTCAGGGCCAACCGTGCGATAGACGATACATGCCGTGCTTACAGGCTACCTTGCATCAGTGGCAAAGACTCCATGAAGAACGACGCCACCCTCAATGGGGAGAAGATCAGCGTACCACCCACCATATTGTTTAGCCTAGTCGGGAACCACCCAGATGTCCGGAAGGCGGTCTCCTCCGATTTCAAGACCCCAGGAGACGCGATCTATCTTCTCGGTGAGACACACCAAGAGCTTGGGGCGAGCGAGTTGGCGTTCATGCTTTCAGATGAGGGATCTGGGGGTATCGGGGGGGCCGTGCCTCAGATAGATACGGGCAGGAACCTCGCAATGTACAGGGCACTGACAACCGCCATGCGCCAATCTCTGGTTCGTAGCGCTCACGACTGTAGTGACGGCGGACTGGCGCCCGCGCTGACGGAATGTTGCTTCGGATCCGACTCGGGGGCCGAGGTCGACCTGGCCGCTCTCTGGGAGGACTGCGATACTCTGGACAAGTGGGGGGCCCTCTTCGGTGAGAGCTTGGGTAGGATACTCGTCAGCGTCAAGCAGAGTGACAGGACCGCGTTCGAGGAAACAATGGCCGGCCAAACGTGCAATCACCTAGGAACGGTATCCACCGGTGACACGATTACAATCTCCAAGGGGGAACATACACTCCTCACTGCGTCTATGGGTGCACTGAGGGATGCTTGGAAAGGAGCTTTGGACGGAGGTGCAGTCTAATGCCCGAGAAGCCCAGAGTAGCGGTACTGTCCGGCTTCGGCATAAACTGTGAGACTGAGACAATGGCTGTCTTCGACATGGCCGGGGCGTCATCAGACAGGGTCCATGTCAACAGACTGGTCAGGGGCGAGGAGTCCCTCACGGACTACGACATCATGGCTATCCCGGGGGGCTTCTCCTTCGGTGACCACCTGGGTAGCGGAAGACTACTTGGGAACCGTCTCAGGTTCGGCCTAAGGGAGCAGGTCAGGGAGTTCGTCAAGGCAGGAAAGCCAGTAATTGGCATATGCAACGGCTTCCAAGTCCTAGTGAAGATGGGACTGCTCCCCGGGGACGAGGACGTGTCCCTGACGCAGACGGCATCACTCTCTCTAAACGACAGCGGGCATTATGAGGACAGGTGGGTGACCTTGGAGTTCGATCCCAAGAGTACATGTATCTGGACCAAGGGAATCGAGAGGATCAGGGTTCCTGTCAGGCACGGAGAAGGAAAGTTCGTCACAGACGACAAGGAGATGCTGGACAGGTGGGATCATGGAGGGCAGCTCGTCGTTCGGTACGTGGATCCGGATACCGATTACCCCACCTTGGACGATGACGTCCTACCTTATCCCATATCTCCCAACCAGAGCTGGAGGAACATAGCCGGTGTTTGCGACCCCACCGGACTCGTATTCGGGCTGATGCCACACCCAGAGGCAAACCACTCGACGTGGCTTGGAGCTACCTGGACGAGAGAGGATGTCGAGCACGGGGAGGGAGAGGGAATGGCAATATTCAGGAACGCGGTAAACTACGTCCTATCTAGGAAGTGACAACGTCTGAAGGAAACGCGGGTGTTGAAAGCACAGAACCAGATAACACGGTATAATGCGATTAAATCTACCAGGGGAATTTGGCAGACCACATGATTAGGTCATTGATTATCACCTGTATTCCTAGGAATATAGAACCCACCAGCATTAATCCAGAACCTTCGACGTCATCCTGCCAAGCTCCGTAAGCTATCAGCATGAGCAATACGTTACCAACAGAGGCTAACGCCAGAACCCCCACTACCAAGAAAGGGGTCCAAGTGTAAGAGTTGTTCATGTGGAAAATAGTACTATCTATCCAGAAGATGGATGGAATCAGAAAGAGTGCATATGCCAGTAGGAGCCTAGTAGCACCATTACCATCTGATTCCCCCCACGGCCATCTGAAGGAGTCTACTGACGAGGCGTCGAGTTGGAATAGTGCGACCCACCAATACATCAGGAAGCCTACTGCCGCAAGGAGCATGAACGGGACAATGTATGTGATCCAAGAATTTGGTATTCCCCCCCAAAGAGCGGCACCATCATCAATCCGAGAAAGGGCGAAAACGTAGGAGAACAAGACCAGCGGTCCTGATATGTATGTAAAGGACCGAACAAAATCGCGGTTGACTTCCACAAATTGCACTTGGCACCCCTCCTCTTAATCACTTGCTATTGGCCATAACAACACAACCCGCAGAAACTCGGATTTTTGTATTGGGGGGATATCAACATAACATGCCCGAAGGCCCCGAGATAAGAAGGTCCGCCGACAGGATATCAAAGAGACTAGTGGGCCGGGAGATAGAAGCGATTGAGCTTCACTATCCCCCAATCCGCGAGTTCCAGTCTATTGTAGGCGACTCCCAGATAGTGTCCGTCGCAACACGTGGAAAGGCGATGCTCACTAGGTTCGACTGTGGCCTCTCGATGTACAGCCACAACCAGCTCTACGGACGATGGACGGTTAACCGGAGAAGCACCGAGCTCAAGTGGGGCAGGGCCCTGCGGGCCGAGGTGCTGACGGAAAGCCACGCAGTCAGGCTCTGGTCCGCGACCGACGTCGAAATAATTCCAACATGCGACGAGGAGAGCCATCCGTTCATCTCCAAGCTGGGACCAGATGTCCTAGACGAATCATGCACTCCGCAGGTCATAATGGATATGCTTGAGGAAAAGAGGCACAGGAACAGGAAGGCATCCAACCTGATGCTCGACCAGTCCTTCCTGGCGGGGGTCGGGAACTACTTGAGGAGCGAGATACTCCACCAGGCTGGAGTCAACCCCCATGCCAAGCCGAGGGATCTTTCGGACGAGAAGCGCAGAGCCTGGGCCGAGGAGGCCAAGCGCCTTTGCATGATGTCCTACCGAACAGGCGGGCTGACCGTTCCCAAGGAGGTCGCGGACCAGGGCAAGGAGAGGGGAGAGAGGAGGAGGTCATACCGCCACGCGGTCTTCTGCAGAAACGGCCTGCAGTGCCTCTCGTGCGGTACAGAGGTCTTGAGGGAGATAATCGGGGGCAGGCGACTGGATTTCTGTCCGCAGTGTCAGAGCAATTGAACAGACCGATTGAAAGGACTGGCTCAGAAACTGAATATGGTTGGCCCTTCGTTTCCAACGGGTGGAGCGGTGAAGAAGGCTGCAAAGCCACCCATGATCTTCCCCACCTCGGGGGTGGCGGCATCGAAGTTTTCTTTTGTGTCATAGACCGCAATGCTCGTAAGCTCCCCTTCGGCAACCTCGATTGTGTAGACCGCCTGGATTCCAGTAAGTCCCATCATGGTCTCACGCTGACTTTCCAAGAGGGCAATGACCTCGTCCTTCCTTGAGGCGTCGTACTTGATTTGATTGACTCGACAATACATGGACATACTACCGGTACTCCACTTATCATTTTGTCGTTATATTATTCGAGTCTAGCTTCTGACTCCCTGGTGTCACAGGATACCTCCTCAGCACTCAAATCCAAATTACTCACTAATTCGATGTAAGCGGCCTCAGCGTCTTCCTTGCTCATCCCGGAAATCGAAAACCAGGCATCAAACTTCACTCGATCCCTAAATCGGAGGGCGCTGGGCCTCTTGCCAGATATATCCCCCTCTGTGGCTTGTTTGTAATAGGCATAGACCTTCCTGATCGTCTTATTGTCCATGCGCTTGTACAGCTCCTCGACTTTCTGCTTGGCATCAGTGAAGCTGTCCCTGGTCACAGCGGGAAAGTTTCGTTAGAGGTATTAATCTGTTTCCCAGGAGTATCAACGTCACACAGAACGACACTGCTCTCAATGTATGGCTATCGCCATGAGAGGCGAAATCCTACAATCGCATTGGTACCGTTTCGGTCTCAGGCAGTGATGAAGGGAGTAACTGCCATCGCAGTAATCGCGAAGGCCGCGTACAACCCAATCAACACGGGCATTACATAATCAGACATACCGCTCGGGTATAACGTGTATCACTTAAACCGCCGTTTTTCTCCCTGAACCGAAAAGAGCCATATCTGGATATCCCCCGCTAGGGGCGTGTCGGGGGGTTCGCGATAGCAGAAACAGTCGCACTCAGAAGCGTGCATGGCAAGTACCTGAGCGCGCAGCCCGACGGGCGTGCTGATTGGAATCGCGACATTGCAAGTACCTGGGAACATTTTCATCTTGAAGAGCGTCAGGGCGGTAAGATCGCACTCAAGGGCGTACACGGCATGTACGTGTCGGCACAGGCCGATGGTAGCGTGCAAATCAACCGCGGAGCGGCACCACCAGGTGGCTGGGAGGAGTTTACGGTCGAAGACCGTGGTAACAATGTAGTCTGTTTGAAGTCCTGTCATGGGAAGTACCTGAGTGCGCAGCAGGATGGCACGGCGCAGTGGAACCGTGATCATGCGCCAAGAGGCGGCTGGGAGGAGTTCCAGATAGAGTCCTCGGGCGGTACAGGACAAAGGGAATCCGCGACAATTACCGCTATGCCTTCGTATGTAATCGTCGCCCAAGCCGGAAGCCCGGAAGTGAACGGGAACTACGAGTTCATGCCCGGCAAACATGAGAATAGACACTGGGGCACCATCGCCGGCCATTACCAGCATACACAGAACCCCGAGGTTTTCATCGCCTTCCAAGACTGCGGAAGGACCCATCAACGCCCGGAGTGGAACAAGTGGATGATCATCTCAAAAGTCGGGGTCCTCTATGCCGCGCATACCGGTGGAAAGATCGGCGTTCCCCCGCGTGAAGGCGTGTGGGAAAATGTCGAAGGCTGGGGTAACCCGGGTGCCCCAGGCGGCAAGCATCCGGCGCCAACAGTCTATCACCCGCCCGATGCTACGACTCAAACTGCATCAATCGATTTCCAAATTGGATTGTCAAACCAGGCACGCACCCAAGGCCAGTACATGTTTGTTCCAGAAGAGATGGCATGGAACGAGCACAACGATCGTGCTAAGGCGATGGGAAGGCACCTTGCTACAATCAGTAGTGCTGAGGAAAACGAAGAGGTCACAAGAATCTCTGGCGGGAAACCTGTATGGATAGGCGGAATTAGGAAAGGTAGTGGCAATGGTCGAGGTGCTGACCACTGGTACTGGTCTGATGGCCAACCTTGGACTTACACTAACTGGTATCATGGCGAGCCCAACAACTCCGGAGGTGCCGAAAATAGGGTGCACCTCGGCCTGCAAGCCCGGGGAACTTGGAACGATGTCAACGAAAGGTGGCGTGGCCCTGCAGTCTACGAGATGCCTGCAGTATCTCCTACCAAGGCGTCGTCAAACGAACAGGGCAACTTCGAATTCATCCCGATTAGTGAGTACGATGAGGTATGGAACGACAGTGGTTCCGGCGCACAACAAGACGTCTCTGTCTGGAGGCCGCGCATCCCTGCTGGGTGTCATTTGATTGGTATGACCGCCAAGAACGGGCACTCGCGTCCAACCTTCTCGACACTGGTCATTCGTGCTGGCGGCAGAGACATCGCACCGCCCGAAAGGTTCGATCTAGTATGGTGGCAGGAACGCGGCAAGCGTCGCTTCTGGTGCTGGCGACCCATCCCGCCAGCGGGTTACGTGTCACTTGGCGACGTCGGGACAACTAGCGAAAACCCTCCTTCTCGCAACGATGTGGCTTGCGTTGCCTTGGCCTGCCTTGGCCCGAACAGGCAACCCTTGGGTGGACAGATATGGAACGATAGAGGCGGTGGCGCACCGAAAGACGCGGCGTTCTTTTCGCAGCCTGGAGGTACAGGGCTCTTCCGATGCAGTGATGATGCCACGCACAACAAGCCACGCGGCGAGTTCCCCATTCCTGCGGGAGCTTCGACTAATACACATACAAATCAGGCGACCAGCGGGATTGAGATTTTGGAAGCAGTAGTGGGCAAGCCCGTTCGTTTCAGAATCAGCAATCGTCCAAGCAGCAACGATGCTTGGGTGGGTATCTACCCGTCGAATGCGCGCGACCAAGATCATGGAGAGCAAAACAAGCGATGGAAATGGCTCCGGGAAATCGATGTGAACAACGCATCGTTCCCTGAGCAATCAGAGGGCGATTGGAGCGTACGCATATTCTCAGACGGCGGGCATACTCTTCACGAAAGGAAAGATTTCGCTGTCAGGCCAAAACATGTCGTAACGGAGCGGGCGCGTGCACAACCGAACAAGCGTCTAGTGATCACCGCATTCGTGACTGGCATGTTCCTGTTCGGTATCGGTTTACCGCTTTTTATCGGGGGGCAAGGCCCAACGGGCGAGGAGAATCTCGGAATGATCATTCCGGGCGCGATAATGTTCGGTATCGGTGGATTTCTGTTGGTGGGCGCTTCCCTTACTTTCATCTCTTCGTGGGCCAAATCTCATGCAGAAACCGGCAAGCCCGCTCCAAGGTGGACCTGGGTGGGGATTATGTTCGCCGTATTACTCCTGATCCCCGGCGTGGCCATGCTCATCATTGGGGCTATTACAGCCGAAACTCTCCACCACGAGGAAACTTCATCTGCTCGTTTGTGGATTACCGATGCAGACGGCATGGGCGATCAGGGGTTCATCATTTTCATCGATGCGGTACCGGGGGACTTCGATAATAACGGGATACACGATTACTGTGAGAGTGTTACTGTGAACGCAACTCATTCGGGCCTCTGGATGAGCGACCCGTGGACGTCACGGGCGAAGCAGAATGATGCAGACCAAACGAGGCAGGTATTCGAAGTTGAAATCGCCCATGACGGAAGCGGGTGCGATGCAGAGGTATGGCCTGAGCAGAAAGGGGAAAATCTGGTGAAACTGGGTCGCGCCTGTTACGGCTGTATGGCAGGTTACACCGATATTTCAGCCTCTAGAAACGATGCTTCGTACCCTATTCCAATGTGGATACAGGATGGAGAGAAAGTTGTGGAATCCATAGGCTTGATAATAGCCGGGTCAATCATGGCTGGGATCGGCTCGCTATCCCTCGTTGGTCTGGGTATCATCCGAAAGGCGTTCAAGGCCAGGCCCACTACTTCTCCGAAGGAGCAAAAGGCTCCCTCTATCGAGGTGATAGAGGCGATAGAGGGGAGAGCGGTTCGATTCAGAATCAATGCCCCTCCCAGTAGCAGTTCTGCCTGGGTTGGGATTTACCCGTTCGGTGCCGAAGACGAGGACCACGGAGAGGAGGGGGAGAGATGGAAGTGGTTGAAGGACATCGATGTCAACGACGCCTCGTTCCCCGCTAGGCGGAAGGGGTCTGTGAGCATACGAGTATTCTCTGATGGGGGCCACACCTTACACAGCCGTGAGGACTTCGACATAACCCCGGCGAGTAAGAAATGGTGGGAGGAGTAATGCCCGACCCATCCACCAAGGTCCTCGAGGAATGCCTCCTCATAGACGCGCTTGCCCTGATACACCCAACGGCTAAGAAGAACTCCCTGAGGAGGATGATAGCCCACGGAAGGGTGAGGATAGGCGAGGACAGGGCCGATCACCCGCGGCAGAACGTACCGCTGGGATCAGTGGTGACCATCCTATCCAGGGACGACGGCGACACTGTAACCAAGCCCAAGCAGGGCATACCAGAGCCACGTGTGCTCTACTCGGACTCGCAGGTCATCGTCGTGGAGAAGCCACACGGACTGCTCTCGGTGGCCACGGACAGGGGGGAGGCTGACACCATGTTCGACAGGGCCGCCAAGTGGGCGTGGGAGAATGGCAGGACTAGGGCGTTGCTGGTCCACAGGCTGGACCGTGAGACATCCGGGTGTCTCCTGCTGGCGCGGAACCCCGAGGCGAGGGACATGCTCCAGGCGCAGTTCAAGGATAGGACCGTGGAGAGGACCTACCACGCAGTCGTCCACGGTGCGCCGAGCGCACAGTCAGGAACGGAGAGGGCGCGCATTCAGGAGACCAAGGACATGAGAGTCAGACTTGTGAAGGACGGGAAGCGCGCGGGCAGGGATGCGATAACCCACTGGGAGCTCGAGGAAAGGGGAACCACGCACTCGCTTATCAGAATCAAGATAGACACCGGCCGGAGAGCGCAGATAAGGCTACACATGGCCAACATGGGATGCCCCGTCGCTGGTGATACCCGGCACGGATGGGGCAAGGCAAGCGTGAACAGGCTCTGCCTGCATGCCTCCGCACTCTCTTTTGAACACCCCAACGGGGAGAGAGTGAGGGTGGAGAGCGAGCTCCCAAAAGCACTCAGGGCGGAGCTGAGCCGCTGAATTCCAAACCTCATGGAAGCAAGGAGTTAGCATTTGCCGCCCCACGAAACAGGTCCACTAGGGAATCTACGGTGTGCTCT
Source organism: uncultured Candidatus Poseidoniales archaeon (assembly GCA_964016325.1). Taxonomy (GTDB): domain Archaea; phylum Thermoplasmatota; class Poseidoniia; order Poseidoniales; family Thalassarchaeaceae; genus MGIIb-O5. The sequence continues at coordinate 13,054 of CAXHFZ010000002.1, forward strand.
ATTGGTTTCGAGTAGCCGCCGCCCATGAAGACCACGCACGGCACCTCGTTGTCCAGGACATAGTCAAACACCCTCTTGTTCCTGTACCTCATCCCTTCCCTGCTGAGCTCCAGCCTCCCCAGCGCATCCTCGGCAAGACCGTCAACGCCAGCTTGGAAAAGGAGAAGGTCGGGCTCGTACTGCTCGACCAATGCCATCGCGTCATCGATAACTGAAAGGTACTCATCATCGCCAGCGCCCGACTCGATAGCGATATCGTGATCACTGACCATCTTCCTGAATGGGAAGTTCTGCGCGCAGTGGACAGATATCGTAACGATGCCCTCCTCACCGGCAAGGATGGTCGCTGTTCCGTCCCCCTGATGCACATCAAGGTCCAGCACCACTACCCGGGAGCACCCATGCCTATCTCGGGCCAAGAGGGCGCACACCGACAAGTCGTTGAATACGCAGTAACCGGACCCGAACCCACGGTGCGAGTGGTGAGTTCCCCCTGCAAGGTTGCCAGACAGCCCACCATGCGTCAGGACATGCTCCATTGCCGATATTGACCCACCCATTATTCGCAGGGTCCTCTCCACAAAGCTACCAGTCCATGGCTGGAGCCCGATTCTCCGAATCTCAGCCCGTGTTAAGCCCCCGCTTAGGAAACGGTCGACATAGTCACCTTCATGAGCAATTTTCAGTATCTCTGGGTCGACTGAATCAGGTAACTCGACACTGACTATGCCCTCTCCCTCGAGCGACCTCAGGCGTTCACGCAGGATCCTGTATCTCTCGCGGGGAAACCGCGCCTCTTCGTCGATACCCTCAGTGTAGAGAGGATGATACCAGATCGGCATACTCGTGTCGGTCATTGGGCTGTCACCGTTTTTCCAAAGCCACTACCATCTAAATTGATGTTTCCAAGGCTCTCGACACCCGGCATCCTCCCAGTACCTGACCATACACAGGTTTTGAAGCTAGGTCCGACACGAGGGGGCATGAGTAAGCTAGTCCAGCCGATCGGCATGGCCATGCTATTTCTCTCGGCCCTGCTTTCCGGGTGCATCTTCTCAGACAAACCAGAGGAGGCTTCTGCAACAGACGAGACCCAGTACCCCCCAATATGGGACAGGCACACTTTGGAATGGGATACCACCGGCTCCTACAGCCTCCTCCTCGAACCCGGGCCACACAGCGCGCTAGAAGTTCAAGAAGCGTTCATCGATGTTGACACGAGCGAGGTATGGGAGACCGGCCCGGCCCAATCAACAGTCCACCTGTCATACTGGCTCCCCAACAACACCATCGATGGTGAGCAGGTCCCAGTCATAGCTGTCATATCCCCTTACTTCTCATACGGGACCCAGGGATCTGAGTCCTCGCCGACCAATGTCGTTGGCGCGGCGAGGGGGGAGTTCATTTTCGAGAACTTCGTGCCTCATGGATACGCATTCGCTCAGGTAGCGGTATTCGGCACCGAGGAGAGTAGCGGGTGCTTCGACTACAGGGGTGCGGGGGAGGGCCTCGGCATACACGCAGCAGTCGAGTGGCTGGGCACGCAGAACTGGAGCAATGGGAACGTGGGTCTGTACGGCAAGTCCTACGAAGGCGCAACCCAGTGGGAGGCCGCCGCGATGGGAAGCGAGTACCTGAAGACAATAGTCCCTATGTCGGGAACCACCGCTCTGCATCCCCTGCTCTACAAGAACGGGAGTGCGGAGGCGAGGTCCCAAATCATGCATATGAACTACTTCTCGAGCACGGTTGACTACAACGAGGACGATCTGGATAACATCTGCCCGGATATTGTTGAGGGGATATTCGCAGGGCCGGTAACGTATGTCGGAGGCGAGATGGACCCATACATGCAGAACTACTACGACGAGAGGAGCCACATAGACAAGGCGTTCAACAACTGGAACGGTAGCATATACTGGGTCCAGGGCATGCAGGACTGGAACGTCGACCCCCACCAGGTGTTCGGCGGGCCACCGGGTACCAATTGGTACCAGACGTACGTGGACGCCGGGTTCGAGGTTCGGGGCATCCTAGGACAATGGGGTCACCACTACCCGGATCAGGTCAACAGCCACGAGGGAGTTGATCCCGGATACGGATTCGAAGCATTGGATAACATGACCCGATGGGACTGGGGCCAGGACCTCTTCGAGTGGTTCGAGTACTACCTCCAGGAGAGAGGGCCCAAGCCCAGCTTGGACGCCCAGATACAGAGAAATGACGGCCAATGGAGGATCGAGGAGTCTTGGCCCCCCGCCGACGGAGTGCCTTTCACTCTGGATCTTGGTGAATGTGGTAATGATGGGGTCTTCGTCGGAGGGGGCCCTTCGGTTGTCGGCGGGGGCCAAACCGTCACAGTAGAGTGCCGAGACGTCAACGAGGATATGGATATCCACATCTCAGGCCTACCTACATTGCATCTGTCGGCCGTACCGACGTTCGATGGGGGGCAAGTGTTCATCGAGATGCAGGATGCAGAGACTGGCTTGCGCCTAGGCCACGCGACCATGGATGTCAGGTACTACGAGGGAGGCTACGAACCGCAGACCGTCGTCCCAGGGCAGCAGATCACCATGATGATGGAGTTCCAAGGCATCGATGCCTTACTTCCTGCGGGCCATGGCCTGCGCTTCATATTCAGCGACCAGGGCGAGGACTACCTCGCCCCAGCCTGCGGAAGCACTTGCACAGTACACATACTCCCGTCCCTGTCAATCTTCGAGGCCCCGGTGGTCGAAAGGCCCCCAGAAGCGACCCTCACAGTACCGCAGCCTCAGTAGATTCATGTCTGAAGGCGCCGAGGGCAACCTATGTCGATGCCACGTAGGGCCATGGAGCAGATGGGGTTCTCCATCTGCTGCCTCACCTGCGACGCACCCGATGTAGCCGGTAGCAAGAGATGCAGGGGATGCATTGCTTCCCATACTAGAGCGAGAGACCGAATGTCAGGCCAGGCCACGACCAAGGCTGACAGGCTCTCTAGGGAGCTCGTGACCATGTTGGCCTCCCCCGCCAGCTACATCGATGACACAGAGCACGGTGAGCTGATGCTACACTACGTCACGCTGATCGCCGAGCACCAGGGGACCGTCTCCGCCAAGACGCAGGAGGAAATAGAGCAGATGTTTGAGAGGCAACGGAGACACAAAAAGACCTCTCTGCTGGACAGGAGGAGGAGAAAGTCCTCCTGGTGGGGGAGCAAGCTCGAGCCGGACGAGATGGAGGAGCTACTCTCCCTGATAGATGGCGGCAAGAGGAAGGAGGTCCCGACATGGGATGACCTGCTAGAAGAGGTCGGCGAGCTGCTGGACGAGGACTGAGTGCTTACGAGCATTATTACGACACCATCCACACGAACTGACGTGTCAGAGAAGAGGGACCCTAGGTCCTGGTGGATTGACGAGGACCCCTTCGACAAGCTCGAGAGTAGAAGACCGCCCCCCAGTCACTCCTCAGCCAGGGACGATAGCGCGAGAAGGCAATCCCACGTTAGAGTCGTTATGTCAACAGGTGGTGGCCAAGGAGGGAGCCCCTTCTTCAGAGTGTTCGGTGAAGAGCCAATGGCACAATCCATACCGGTTCACAAAGGCTCGATATGGCACTTCTCACAGATAGAGGTAGAGCACCTGATACAGGCTACGATGGCCTTCACCATAGCCTTGGCATTCATGACCACGGGAGGCGTTTTCGGTGCAGTAAACAATATTGGGGCTTTCATCATTGGTGGGGCGATATACTTCATCGCACTCTCACCAGCGTTCGTCCTCCATGAACTCGCGCACAAGTTCTCTGCTAGGAAGTACGGGTGCTGGGCCGAGTTCAGAGCGTCACCGAGCGGGCTTAGGTTCGGGGTCTTCCTGGCCGCTCTGACTGGAATAGTTTTCATGGCCCCAGGAGCCGTAATGGTGGTAGGCAACACCACAAAGTCCCAGTTTGGCAAGATAGCCTTGGCCGGTCCAGTCACGAACGTCGCACTATGGTTGGCGGGCCTTTTGGCAGTTCTAATCGGTCTGGGGGAGATATCGATACTGGGAATGATACTTACGCCTTGGATGTGGGGTAATGCCGTGCTGGCTACCTTCAACATGCTTCCCTTCGGGCCTCTTGACGGCAGGAAGATCAAGACTTGGTCCGATAGCATTTTCTGGACGTGGCTGATAATTTGTGTAAGCCTGGTTTGGTTCAACTACGAATTCCTCTCAGGCCTATTGGGGAATTAGAATGGCATCAGGCATAGAAGAGCCAGAGTATGAACTACTCAGCGAATACGAAGGATTCGAGATAAGGAGGTACTCCGAATCGGTCCAAGCGAGACTACTAACTCCTAGTAGCGGATGGAGCGGTAATTCTAGTGGATTCAGGCGCATCGCGGGCTATATCTTCGGCGGGAACGAGACAAACCAGAGGATAGCGATGACGGCCCCGGTTCAGATGTGGGACAACGATTCGGGGTCTATGATGTCGTTCACAATGCCCTCGAAGTATTCGATAAAGGATCTGCCTAGCCCTATTGACAAGGGAGTGGAGATAGTAGAGGTAGACGAGTACGTAGTCGCAGTTCTGCCCTTCTCAGGGCTCTCACGCAACTCCAAGGCAAGGCGCCTCATGGCAAAGCTCGAGACACTGGTACAAGCCTCAGGGCTAACAGCAGAGGGGGCACCTGTACTGGCCGTGTATGACAATCCAGGAACTACCCTCCCCTTCATGAGGAGGAACGAGATACACCTCCCCCTTAACTGGACAGACTGAAGATAAGTTGTTATCCGATCCACCGAAGCAATGGTCATGCGGAACCCAGCCAATGCCCTTCTTCTCGGGCTGTTACTGATCCTAGGCCCGACAAGTGGTTGCCTAGGGGGCTCCTCTTCAGACGATGGAAGCGCATCGGCTCTTTACCCGTCACTGGAGGACCCCTGCCTTTCTCCATCCCTGCCAGTATCACAAGAGCAGACAACCATACTTGTCGAGGGGGTGGAGAGAACCTTCAGGCTCTCTGTACCAAGCTCGGACGCTGGTACTGGGCTGGCGCTGGTCATAGCCTTCCATGGGGGTACGGACTCACAGGAGGACTTCGCTCAACAGGAGCAGTTCGATCAGCTGGGGGAGCAGGAGAAGTTCATCATGGCCTACGCCATCGCTGACCAGGAGAGGACAGCAGCCGAGGGAGAATGGTACCTGAACACCGCAGCCACCTCGATGGACGACAACAATTTCTCAGAGGCTATAGTGGACGAGCTATCCGCCGTATACTGTGTCGATCAATCCAGGCTATATGCTATCGGATACTCTCTGGGAGCCATGTTCACCTACGAGATTGCATGCCAACTCAATCACAGGTTCTCCGCGGTGGCTTCCTTCGCTGGAACAATGCCCGTCAGCCCAGAATCATGCGATCTAGACAGTGGCATCGGAATCATGCACATTCATGGAAAACTGGATTACATCATCTACTACCATACTGATTGGGAGTGGAAGGAGGGGGAACACGAGGGGGTCGGGACCATGAGCGAGGTCCCAGCACTCATTGACTACTGGGCGGACAAGGCCGACTGTCAGGCCATGAACGAGAACTCAGACCTATTCGTCGAGCACATTGTCCACAATGACTGCGTCGACGAGGCCAGAATAGAACACTACGGGCTGGAGCTCAACGACCATACATGGCCAAGTGAGATTGATGGAACCCCCACGTATCAACTGATGTGGGAATTTCTGTCAGATTTCTCCAGGCCAGATGACGCCTCTTCATAGACACTATCTTGAATACTAAGGCGTAAGCCTGGGTATCACTTGGCAGAGGAATAGCATGGAACAGAGACATATCGGAGGATACAATCCTATTCCCGCTCCACTCAAGTCATTCATGCGTGTCCTTAGCATGATATCCACAAGACTGACACTTCGAATCCTGGCATTCATATTCACTCGCCCAATCAGATACAAGACCCCCGCCAGGGAGATGCAGTTAGTGGAGATCTGCGAACAATCAAAACTGGAGGTACCCAAGACTGGCAAGGTCCTGCAAGTCTACAGACTTCCTAACAACGGGCGAAAGATTCTGTTCATGCATGGATGGAATGGCAGGGGGAGCCAGTTCTATCACCTCGCTCTAGAGCTACACAATAAAGGATACGATATAACGACTTTCGACTTGCCCGGGCATGGAAAATCATCCTCTAACTGGACAAATATACCAGACATATCCTTCTCGGTCGAAGCACTGATGGAGTCCCTGGGCCCCTTCGATTGCCTGATTTCACACTCCATGGGGAATATCTACGCCCTTAATGCAGCCAACACCCAAAGGGATATCCCCGCGATAATCACGTTTTGCCATCCCTCGATGAGCATGAGGCCATTCTTCACTGGCTACATTCGAATGTTCGATCTCCCTCCTGAGAAGTACACTGACAGGCTTTTGGATTACTACAAGGAAACCCTAGGACATCCGGTGTCTGACTTCGACCCGTCGAGATTCGTAGGCGACCTGGAAGTCCGTGCGCTGATCATACACTGCGAAGACGACAAGCTTGTCGACACACGTGCTTCCCATGAGTTGCATGACGCTATAGACAACAGCAGGATAGTGATTACCAAGGGGCTCGGGCACTTCAGAATCCTGAGCGATGACAATGTGACCGAGGAAATATCCGACTTCATGGCTTCGCTGGAGCCTCCGTCCTGAGACCGATTTATCGGTGTCTGGTGATTTCAATCGGAACTGGCGGGCATGGACGAGTGATGGACTTGGATTCTGAGAACACCATCCCCATCTTCTACGTAGCCAAAGGTGTACTCGACCTTGGTCTCGGATCCATCCGGCCCAGTGAAGAAGTAGTTGCCCATGGCCAACGCCCTGTTGTCATCTAGAATCACATCATCATTCTCAAATCTAACCTTGGTCCATCCCTTTATCGCGAACCCCTCGTCCTCGGGGCAGACGTTGTTGGACGCCACGAAGTACGACAAGGCGGAATCGAACGTCGGGCGGAACTGCTCGTCAGCGGCCAGGGTTGGTTTGAACAGGACTGGGCCCGTTTGGTATCCATAGAGGGTGTGGATGTGGTTTGCGGCTATCCCGACATAGTCCCCGCCGTTCTTGTGTGCCTCAGAGATCGCGACGATTCCGTCCCCCCATCTCCTCTGCGAGCCTTCAACATCCGCCATGCTTACCATCGTTAATCCATCTCTGAGCTTCGGCTGTGTCCAAATCTCATGAATATTCCTCATCGGAATCACCGCCTTTCTGGCAAGATGATCTCCGATGGTTCTGGACGGTTCGCCTCGAAGGAATTTATTTTTTCACCACTGGGGTAGCCCAAACAGATTCCGCAGAGCAGTGAGTAATTCTTGCTGATGTCGAACTCCTTGCGAACCGCGTCCTCCCAAACTGCCACAGCCCCTTGTGGGCACGTCCCCAGTCCCTTGGAGTGTGCTGAGAGGATCAGGTTCTGCATGAACAGGCCAGCGTCCGAGGCGGAATACTTGCCTAGTGACTTGTGTGTGAAGACGAACAGTTCAACCGGCGCCCCGAAGAAGTCATAATTCCGGGCCCAGGACTCATTACGGGCCTTATTGTCGTCTCTGTCGACCCCGATGTGAGAGTAGAAGTCCCTTCCTTGATTCTGGGTCCTCTCCAGGAAATCCTTGTGATAGGGCCTTGTGATTATCCAATTACTGGTGGGCAGGCCCTTTCTCTTCAGAACGGCCTTGATCTTGCCCAACCAACCGCTTCGCGCTCCCTTTATCGCCTCCCATCGAAGGAGGAACTCCTTCGAAAGCCGTTCACGCACATCGCCCTTAGCAACCGCCACCCGGATTGGCCTGGTGTTACTCCAGCTTGGGGACGTCAGCCCATCAGCAATTATTTCCTCAATTATTTCATCAGGTATGGGCGTAGGCAAAAAGTCCCTTGTAGAGCGTCTCGATGATGCGAACACCCCAAAGTTATCCGACTCAAAATCCATGTCTTTGACCTCCGATTACCAACGGGAACCGCATAGGCTCTTGTCCCTATATTATGCCAGCACTATTCAATTCTCTGTATACGATTGCTATGCAAATTATGCTAATCAGTATTCCAATAGGCCCTCTTTTTATTTTGGACGATGGCTTGAACCCTAGAATAGGCAGAGCCTTGTTCGCCAGCTCTTCTTCTACTTCTCCTATCGGCTTCATAATGCTGTGTCATAGCCACTTATTTATGAAATACTCCGATAGGACATAGTCGACGGCAAGGGTCGATAAGACCTCGAGGAAATTCAGAACTGGCAAATTGCCTCAGTGATACAGTTCATCTCATTTCTTAGTGAGTGACACCATCTTGAATGGCTTCAGTAGCTCAAGAAGAGGGGAGAACTTCTTCACACGCAAGGGGGCGTCCACCATCTCTACATCACCATCCCCCTCCAACCATAGCCCTTCTTGCGAGAGAGCCACGATCGGGTTGTTCCTGCAGTTACAACCCGTCATCACCTTCCAGGGAACCTTCGCTAGCAACTGTGCCCCAGACCTCAGTCCAAACGAGTCCTTGGTGTGCTCAATGACGTACAGCTTGCCCCCTGGTTTCAGCATCGAATGAGACTCTCTGACGATTGCACCCGGGTCTGGAACACTGCATAGTAGCGTACTGAAGACCACGCAGTCGAATGACCCCTGGGGCTCGTCCAAGTCATGCAAATACCCCTTGAAGACCCTAGCACGCCCCCTCATTTCCTCCATGGCCCTCTCACACTCGTCAGCCAGCTTGAGGTCGGGCTCTACCGCTACCCACTCAGTGACCCGCTTCTCCTTGAAGAAATACACATTTACCCCGGTGCCAGCCCCCACTTCTAGGACCCTGCCTCCCAAATCCGCGAAAAGCTCGGTCTTGGCGTCTTTGAGCATCTTGCTTGTGTCAGTGAGGATGCTGACTGATAGCTTCTCCAAGCGCCCAAGCTTAGTTGGGTTGCTCATACCAGTCCATTGACCACTCGGTATAATATCTAAACGAGCGAATCATTGCCGTGACATAGTTTATTCGGAGGTGCAACAAAGACCCTACGTGATATTGGACTTACTCGGTACTGCCTTGATAGATGGCGCCGGTGCAAAGGTCAAAAGAAACTCAGACAAAAAGAAGCTGCAGGAGGCAGAGGGAGACCCCGAAAAAACCGAGCAGATTCTCGCAGACATAAAGAAAAGAGAGGACAACGGGAACAGACTGATACTCTTTATGCTTGTATTAGCCCTTTTCGTCGTGATCGCGGCCAATTGAAAGAGCCCTTTCTCAACTAAAGCGCGTTGAAGATCGGGACTTCGTCACAGTGGAAGAAGGTCATTATCGCCCACCAAGTGATCATGTCCAGGCTGTTCACGACGTTCGCGACGCCTGTGTTCTCCTCGCCGTATCCCTTTCCTATGGTATCCATCCAGTCCTCCATCTCCTCGAGGGTGTCACAGACCTGGTGATAGCACCAGTAGCCGTCGACGAGCCCCCCGAAGCCCACGGTCACGGTACCCAGGTTGTCCTGGAAGCTCGCGTGGTCGCTCCTCGCGGTTGTGTCCTCGTAGACGATCACCTCTGGCCTGTCCATGTCCAGCCAGACGTCCGTCTTCCACGTGTCCACAGAGTAGTTGGTGCCGACCAACGTCCCCATCTGCTCCTCAAGCCCAAGGGCGTCCGACCCAATCCAGTTGGATAGCCCGACCATCCCCGGCTGGTCTATCTGGTCGTGGTTGGGACCAGGACCAATGTAGACCCTCAGGGGCCAGACTTCACTGTCCTTCGGGTAGCCGTCCTCGTCTATCTCGGGATCGGGGTCACCATGCGGGGCCCCCCCGCCTCCCGGCCAGTTTACACCAGCCATGTCTAGATTGATGTAGTTCATCACTGTGACCTGTGGGTTGTCCTCCTTGACGTAGTATTCCGTCCAGTAGTCCGAGCCTCTCTTGCCTCCCTCCTCGCCCGACCAGAGGCAGAAGACCATCGTCCTCCTAGTCTCGAAGACAGCCAGTGCCTTTGCAGTCTCCATCACCATCGCCGTGCCGGCCGAGTTGTCGTACGCGCCGGCCCTTGTCCCGTAGGTCCTGAAGCCTACGATATGAGGGTCCAGAAGCACTGCGTTGGCAGGAGGGGCAACGTCGAAGTGCGCTCCGAACACCATCCATTCGTCAGGGACTGCAGACCCCCACTTGTACGCGCATATGTTGTACGCCTCGGGGTTCTGCACATTCATGATGTCAGTGTACTCATACCGATGGGCTATGACCTCGAGACCGAACCCCTCTAGCTCTCCTATGATGTACAGGGCCGCGTCCTCGTAGGCAGCGTTACCCTGACCTGCCCACCTGTCGAAGTATCCAGCTTTCCCGTCCACGGGGTCCAAGGTGTCGGTAGGGTCCGAGAGCTCGAACAGCCTGTCGTAGACTACACGACCATTGACGAGGCCACTGGAGTGCCTCCCCCCATCCTCAGTGGATACGGAGGCCTGTCTTATCGATGGAACGAACTTGACCGAGACCGGCCCTCCCATAACTGCTGAGTGGACCTCCATGCTGTCGAAGGTAGAGTTGTTCGCGGGCACCCTGATCGCACCCTGGCTGTCCAAGCCACCTTCCCCCCCTCTGGAGAGCCATGTCTCCCAGGACTCGCTCTCGCCTCTGATTGGCCAATGTCCCCTGCCATATTCCCCGACCAGCATGAATATCCCATCCGTCCTCGGGGGGACAAGCACCTCTAGGACGACTGTATCTCCTCCACCGATATCGATTACAGTAGTGTTCTGGACGAAACCCGTCTCAGGGTCCTTGATTAGGTATGGGATGTAGACTGACATGCCCTCTGATGCGCTCAAGCTGACCGATTGGAACGCTCCGGCAACCACTACCTCGGGATTCACCGATAGGTCTGAGGACGAGGGGTCCCCTCCCTCCTCTCCGAAGCAACCACTCAATGGAGCTGAAGCCATCAGCATAACCATCAACAGGGCCGTGTGTGGCCGTGTGCGCATGACTTCCGACAAGAACACTAGGTGTTCAAGTGCTCGGTCCCGCGATTACCCCTCGTCCAATTCCACGCTCTTCGAGTACTGGCTCAGGAAATCCCAGGCCATCTGGGATGCATCGATTCCAGTCGGGTTTCCCGTTAGAATCGCCTGAAAGAACGGGCTGTCTGAGCCGTCGTAGTCATTCATGTACGGGTTGTGCTGAGCGTAGTTCATGGTCACCAATACAACATCCGCCCCATTAGTGCAGTTGGTGAATCTCTTGAATGAGTAATCCCATTCCACTGTCTCGAATTCCGGTGTGGATCCCGAACACTCATTCGCACCTCCCCACCAGTACATGTTCTGTATTGCCCCCTCGTCCCCCTCAAGGGTCTCCTCGAGGAGGACCCCCGTAGTGAAGGACGATCCGTATGGCACGATCTGATCTTCCAATCCGTGGATTTCCATTACTGGGATGGCGGAGTAATTAGCCGGCAATGGCTCGTCGGTATACCCGGCCATGCAGGCCACGGCAGCGATCTTGTGACTCGCCACGCTCGCCAGCTCGTTACTCATGTAGCACCCATTGCTCCATCCCGTCACGTAGACACGGCTCATGTCTGCACGCCTGTCGTGTATGATTTTGTCAATCAGCTCCAGGATAAACCCCACATCGTCCTCTTCACCGCAGCACCAACCAATGTTGAATCGGTTGTCCAATCCTTCCGGATGCACCAGAATTGCATTGTCCTTATCGGTGATTCTTGGATAGTCAGACAGATTGAATTGATGCGCTGCTGTTGATGTTCTACCATGAACATCGATAAGCAACGGGCACGAGTTCGAAAGGCAGAATTCGTAGGTAGCTGTCTCCGGGATGTGAAGCAACCAACACCTCTCCTTGCTGTCGAACTCGAAGCACTCCCTCTCATCGACCGGCCCTACGTATGGAACCTCTATCAGCGTAGACGCCTCCTCAGCATCCCCGTTTGATATGCAACCACTCAGTGCTACAAAAAGCAGGATGTAGACCGCAGCCATCGACGAGCTACGCTCGAAGCACATGAGATGCGCCCATGGCACTAGGTGTTCAATCGTCCGGTCCACAGGTTACTGCTGCGGTGGGTTCACTACCACGGTCTGTGGCTTGTTGTCATTCAGAACTAGGGCAAACAACCCTCCAAGCAACAGTGAGCAGAGCCCGCACCCAGCTAGTCCGACGCCGCCTACTATCGAGAAGAATCCCTCTGCGGCGTCCCCAATTACTCCACCTAACGTCTGTAAAAATGGTACAGTGTAAAAGGAGGAAGAAGCATCGACGTCGTAGGAGCCCCTCGTTCCGTTGAACGAGCCAATGCTGTAGAACCCAGCAGGGTCATCACCACTGCTGGTCGACTTACCATCGCCCGCGCATTCCTCCTTTGAGAAATAGGACCCATCCTCGACTCCGTCCTCGTCCGTGTCATGTCCGGTGGAACCGTCCTCCGCGGTGTAGGTGAGACTGAAAGACTCGCAGTCCACCGAATCATCGACGTAGATAATCATGATGTCATCAGAGGAGTGGGTGTAGGTCCCGTCAGGACCTTCGAAGATGCTCTCGCCCTCCACATCCCACTCAATATCAGAGAGGGTATCCCCCCCTGACAAAGTCATTATTCCGCCGATTACGAACAACACTGCTCCGATTCCGAGAAAGATCTTGCCTGCTATGTGCATGCTCTCCCCCTGTGGGGGCCGCATATAACAAAGACCCCGAAAGAGACGCTATCTGGTGAATACCGAGAGGCAAGAAAGTGACCCGTCTGCCTGCATTATACCGTCCATATCAACGGATGTTATGGAGAACCCAGCGTCCAGCATAACTTCTCTGGTGACAGGGAAGCCCGCCGAGATTATCGCCCTGTCATCCGAGTAACCGATCGTGTTAGCGGCGTATGTCTCACGGTTGGGGACCCAGAGCAGCTCCTCGGCCAGCGGACCCAGGACCTCCTTGGAGAAGTGCCCCTCGGCAGCTATTATCGTACCGGGTCTGGGGGTGGACATGACAGTGGTTAGGTGCAACGTGGAGGCCGGTACTGGAATCAGCTCCGCGAGATAACCAGCCTCCTTGACCTTGGTCGCTAGGTACTCAGCTCCCTCCCTGCTGGTTCTGGTGGATATCCCAATGAGGTACGTGTCATCACTGAACACGACGTCGCCCCCGTCGAGCTTGGTACCCTCGGGCATTCTAGAAATCTCGTACTGACCAGACAGGTGCTCGATCACGGCCCCCTGCTCCCCTTCTCTCGTGGGGTGCCCCATGTTGGGTATGACCGCCAGATCCCCTACAATCACCGCTGTGTCCTCCGTGAAACAACAGTCTGGGTGCTCTCGGAGTGCGGGCAGAACAGTCACCTCCGTCCCATGCGCCCTGAGGGCCGCCACGTAACTCGCATGCGACCCCTCTGCGTCCTCCCTGCTAGGCTTCCGTGTACCGAAGAACCCGGAGAGGGCACTCTCGAAAGAAGGAGATATCGACCTAGCCACGGCGGCCTTGCGAGACCTATCACAGGAGCCAGGCATTGAGTTCGGGTCGGCCCTCTTCTTGTTAATAATTCGGAAGCTGGGGTGCGTTTTCCGGAAGCAACTCCCTAGTAGTGATTATGTACGACCGTGTTTTGGGGAAAAATATGGAATTGATCGACTCCAAGGACCAGACGGGGAATCAGGTCAGCCCGGTTCTTCCGGAGCACATCAAGAACTACCTGATTGACATAGACGGGACCGTGGGCGAGGACATACCGAACGAGGAGCCGGAGAGGATGGCGACAGCCGAGGCGTACCCAGACGCGATCGAGACGATCAACCGTTGGTATGACGAGGGACACCAGATATGCTTCTTCACTGCAAGGACGGAGGACCACAGGGAGGTGTCGGAGGCATGGCTGAAGGAGAAGGGGTTCAGGTACCACTCACTGCTCATGGGCAAGCCGAGGGGAGGAAACTACCACTGGATAGACAATCACGTGGTTAGGGCCACAAGGTACACATCGAAGTTCACCGAACTCGTTAGGCGCAACGCCGAGATAGAGGTCTTCGAGGACTGAGCGCTACTCGCTCTCCGCTATTGCAACGGACCTCCTCCAGAAGAGGAAGGGAGCGATTACGAGGTACATCAGAACCCCGTAGACTCCCGAGGGGAGGCTCAGAGTGGAAAGGGTCTCTCCAGCCGCTGGTGCCATTATCAGCCCACCAACGGTTATCCCAACCGAAGCGTTCTGTATACCGCTCTCGATGGCAACCGTGGTCGCTCTAACAGCCTCAAGATCAAGCAGCTTCGCGCTCTGGTAGCCTATTGTGAGCATGATGACGTTCAGTCCGACGACAGCGGGCCCAAGCGTCCCGATGTTGTCCATCAGAGTGTCCCACTCACTTGCAATCGCGGCCAGGACGATGATGACGAACAGAACTGCCGCGGCCCTGCTGACGCCCGACTCCATCGCATCAGCAGTGTCAGGCCGGTACGATCTGACCCCCATGCCAATGGCCACGGGAAGAGCCGTGAGGACGAACATCTGCGCCCCAAGGCTCAGGACCTCGAAGTCCGCACTGGCCCCATCCATGAAATGATCCATAGAAAGACCGACAATTATCGGGAGAGTTACGACGGTCACGACCGACACCACAGCGGTGTATGAAATCGATAGGGCTGTGTCCCCCTTCGCGAGCTTCGTAATTATGTTGGAAGTTACCCCTCCCGGGCAGCAGGCCAGTATGATAAGTCCCACTGCCAGCTCTCCCTCGAGACCCGCTCCGGTAGCCACTGCGAAGCCCATGAGGGGAAGCACCACCATCTGATTCACGATGCCCACCCCGAATGCCTTGGGCTCCCTGAATATCAGGGCGAAGTCCTCTATCGTAAGGCCGATTCCCAATGAGAACATGATGAATGCCAGAGACACTGGCAACACCACGTCAACGATCACGTTGCTCTCCGACTCTACGCTTTCTTCCTCTTGTGCCTGAACCGGCATGGCCATGGCACTCAGGAGGACGAGCGCGGTGATGGCCACTATGCTAAACCTAGTCATGTGGGCTCCAGAGCGCTCCATCGATATAACAGTCTTGCAACCAATGGCGATTTCAGACCTTTTTCAGCTTTTTTCAGGCAAATTCAAGCATTTGAGCCACAATACAATATGGTTTTGCAACCAGTGGGAATTCAGTGAGCAAGATGACGGATGACAAAAACAGTACCGCACAGAGCAAGACAAGAGCACGAACGACCGGCCTGGTAGCACTGGCTGTGATATCCCTGCTAGCTGGAGCCTCAGTGGGAGCCAGCCTAGAGGAGTTCGCGGCACCAGAGTACGCAGAGGACGACTGGATGGCCGGAGTGGTCGACGACGCCACGGACGACGAGGACTGGGATGAGAGGAAGTCCCAGGACAGTCGAATGAAGAAGGGAGCTAAGGATTTCATCCGCAACATGATGAGCGACAGGATGGACGACAGGATGGACGACCGGGTCGAGCATCTGGAACAGAGGATCGCAGCCGGCCAGGAGCTCATCATCGCTCTGAGGTTCTGCTTGGAGGAGACAGCCTGCGAGGCGGACTCAGAACACCTGCAAGAGATGATCGACAACATGGAGGGCAAGCATGCCGAGATGCAGTACAAGATCGATACTGAGTCTCAGGACGAACTCCAACAGGAGGAGGTCCCGTTGAGGACAGACCCCGATCCAGCGAACGATGACGAGACCACCCAAGAGGACTGCGAGGCCGCTGGAGGAGAATGGTACGAGGACAGGCAGGTCTGCGTAACTGAATCAGAGGAGAGGATTTGCCTATGGGAGGACGAGGAAGGGGTCGTTCGCTACGACTGCCTGGATGAAGAAGAGGTTAGGTTCGACTGCAGGACAAAGGAGCTCTGGTCAGAAGAGAAACAGGAGTGGTGCGACGCTCGTATGGAACACGGGGACTGGCACGACTGGGACGACGAGCGCAAGATGAGGTACTCAGAAGACAAGGCATCCATGCTCTGTCTCTTATACACATCTCCGAGCCCACGAG
>CAXHFZ010000003.1:0-21741 GCA_964016325.1 uncultured Candidatus Poseidoniales archaeon
ATAATTCCTGATGACAAGACTGTAACGGTTTCGGAGAGTGATGGTGCCATAATTGTGAATACTTGTAGAGGGTCGAGGGTAAATGAGACTCTCGGGCACTTCTTACAAGCTATGGGTTCCTTGAAAGATGGTAAGATGGGGAGATCGACAATAGATCCATACAGAATCTCTCTACAGGTTCCTTCATTGAGCCCGAGTGAAGTTGTTAACCTTCTTTCAGAGACTCCGCCCTCGTCAATTCCATCCATAATGTGGATGACGATACCCAATGGAAGGGCGATAAGGTGGAGAGTCGTTCAAGTAGCTAGAAAAATGGGAATTCTAGAGAAAGGTACCGATCCGAGGAAAGTAAATCTCGAAGGACTGATGCAGAGATACAGAGGGACTCCGGTCATCGAAGAGTCCCTAGAGAAGCTATTTCATGAAAGAATGGATATTGAGGGGACTCAAGACCTCCTTAGAGATATCAAGAATGGTGATGTTCGGGTCTATCAAACCCCGCCGGGAAGACTGGGTAGATCCCCTAGAGCGGAAATGGACTTACTACTTCCGGCTTGGAGCGATATTGAGATTCGTGAGAGGTTGGAAACCAGACTACTCAACGAAAGAGCCGTTCTAGTCTGTCTAAACTGCGGAGGAAAAAGAAGGAGGAGAGTAGAGAGGATAGGAGTTGTAGAGCCCTGTTCATCCTGCGGGGGCACTATGCAGGCTTGTGCTCCTGAGAGAATGGAGAAGATGCTCGTGGAAAGGATAGGGAGTACAGATGAGAAAGTTTCTGGAAGGGTACAGAGAAATGCTGAGCTTGTAAAAACACATGGTCAAGATGCAATATTATGCCTAATGGGAAGAGGTGTGGGGGAGGATACTGCAACTAGGATACTGAGAGGGCCACCAGGCGATAGGGTTAGATTACTCAGAGCAATACACAATGCGGAGTTACAATATGCGAGGACAAGGCCATTCTGGCGCTAGAAACCCCTATTTCTGATATGCCTTCCGAAATACATGCTTGTGGGACTTACTGGGCGCAATGCCTCGGGGAAAACTACAGTGGTAAACTGGTTTTCCTCTAAAGGAATCAGGACTACATCTTGCTCTGATTCCATAAGAAACTGGTTATCCGAACAGGGCATCCCCGAGAGTAGGGATTCTCTGATAGAGGGAGGCAGGGAGCTTCGGCGAAGAGGAGGAGCTGGGGTACTCGCGGAAATGCTTCTAGCTGACCTAGACGGAGAAGATGCTGTGATAGACTCAATTAGAACTCCGGGGGAGGTCGAAGCACTGAGGCAAAGGAGTGATTTCATTCTGATTGAGATAAGAGCTGGCGTGGACTCCAGATGGAGCAGGTCACAGAGTCGGGGAAGAACGGGTGATCCAAAGAAGAAGGAGACCTTCCTTGCTCAGGAGAAGTCTGAGGAGGTCGCTAAAGATGATGCTGGGCAGGCACTAAATGCTACAGCAGAGATGGCAGACATGATAATAGTGAATGATGGTAAGCTGGATGATCTATACTCTGATCTGGATGACTTGTGGCTTAGGATAACTAAACCTGTCTGACAGTTATATTCGCTTCCGACATCATTGACATTGCTATAGAGAAGTCCTCTTGCCACCTTTCTGGAATTTCCAATACCTTGGGAAAAACTACCTCATTTACTCCCGCTTGAATAAATGATCTGGTACATCTAGAGCAAGGCGGCCATGTAACGTAAGCAGTAGTTCCCTTGAGGGAAACACCGACTCTGGCTGCATGCATTATGGCATTCTCTTCGGCATGGCAGATCAGGGGGTACTTCTGAGACCGATCTGACAGTCTAGATTCATCATCCTTTATTCCCCTAGGGAATCCATTGAATCCAGTAGATCTAATTTCTCTATCGTCACCTACAACAACGCAACCCACCTTCGTGGAGGGGTCTTTACTCCACATTGAAATATGACTGGCTAGCTCTAAGAATCTCTCATCCCACTTGTCTCCCATGTAATCACCACTATCTCCCACCGGGTGGGTCGTTATCTCGGTTCGCCTCTGATCTGTCCTCATCATACCCCTCCCATAGCTCTGGGTTGTTGTAACAATCAGGGTCATCTTCATCGGCTTGCCCTCCATCATCATTGTCTATCCCATCGCCGCAGTTTCCTGACGAATCGATGACCGAGCCAAGGATATTTTCTCCGGCTTCTGTGGTCAGTAGAGCCATCAGTACACCTGACAGGACGATTACTAAGGCTATTAGAATCACCTTCGAGACTGTATCTTTCGACTCTACAACCACCTTGATCTCAGGCCTAGATTCACTCTTCTCGGTCATTTGATGTGTACCGAGGAGAGGTCATTGTACTTGGCTTCTTAGTGGATAGTCATTGTATCAATAGCGTCAAGTCCTCTACTGGAAATAATCTCTGACATGATTTCTCCGATAAGATATATGCTCCCGATAACCAGCAAATTCCCATGTCCATGGCGTGCGGTCATGACGCTCTCAAGAAATGCCTCATTTGAATCCACTATACATTTGGGGGATATGATATCTGGATCATGTGAGTGTAGCATTTCTCTCAGTAAATCCGCCCGAACCGATGGTTTCCTTCCATTCTTTACCTCTGTGAAGATGAGCTTTGGTTTAGTCTTCATCAATCTGATGGCATCAGCTAAAGATTTTATCGAATCTTGAATCTCTCTCTTCTCTATCATTGCAAACAGTATTACTTCGACTTCTTTGGTTTCTTCGATGTCGTTCTTAATACTCTCAGGGTTATGTGCGGCGCTGAATTTTAGATCAATACCCTCAATCCAAGAAGATCCAAAATTAGGGGATCTACCTGGCCAAACACATTCGTGTTTTGTGACAGGCCAACCAAGTTTCTCTGCAACTATTGATGTGATTGCCGAATATGCGTCCCACTTGGTCCGTTCCTTTTCTAATTCGACCCATACCAAATCTTCTCCAGCCTTTTCGCTAATTATTCTTTGAACGCCCATATCATGGGGCTTGATCGCTATCAGTGGACATCCACATCGGTGGATTGCAACTTTCTCAGACGCTATTTCACCAATCGTATGACCTAGGTATTCTGAGTGGTCCATGGAGATTGTAGTCAAGATTGCCAAATCAGCTTCTACTAGGATTGTTGCATCCAATCTCCCACCCATTCCAGTTTCTATTATGGCCCTCTGAACACCACATTCTCTGAACGCCACCATGGCAGCTAAAAATGTCGTTTCAAAAAATGTGGGAGAGCATGGTGGATGCTCCTCGGAAGCAATACGTACCTTCTCTATCGCGTCATCGAATTGATCTGTTTCTATCGGTCTGCCATCAATTCTAATTCTCTCCTCAAGGAAGATAAGGTGAGGTGAAGTAAACAATCCGGTCTTAACTCCATTTGCCGATGAAATAGAGGACAATTGAGCGCAGAGTGAGCCTTTTCCATTAGTACCGGCGACGTGTATTGACGGAAATGAGTACTGTGGGTTATCTAGTCTAGACAGAATTTCTTTACAGTTATCTAGTCCTAATTTGATACCTAGATTGACTCTCTGATCAAGCCATTCACGACTTCGCATGGGACTTTCCTGCACCAAAGGACGGTGGGCGCGTGCGGGTCAAGGTGATATGGCCCTTGAAGTTCGTGTATGACATGTCAGAGGGGGGCGCCACCGGCGTACTAGCTGCAATGAGGGGGCAGTGGGCCTCTATGACGGGTATGGCGTTCATGTTTGTATCAACAATCCTGATAGGGCTTAGTGTACAGCCGATATACAATATTCCTGAGGCCAGGGCCTTTGGGGAAGAGGGAGCTTCCAAGGGTGCCTTCGTGGCCTTAGAGCTGGCAATGATAGGTATATTCACCATAGTCATAATATGGTTAGCCAGAAGGGGTCTTGATTTCTTCATCAAGGCGATCGTGCTTTTTGCACTTTGGATGAGTCTCTTTTACGCCTTACAACCATATGTTGCTCTTATTCTATACTTCCTGGGTTTAGACACGCTATATGTTGTGGCTTTACTATCAATAGTAATCAGTAGTGGTTCAATTTACCTCTTACACATATTTCCTGAGTGGTACGTAGTGAATGGAGTAGGAATAATGGTTGGCGCCGGTGTGATAACACTCATTGGTGTTTCATTCGTACCTGTTCTAATTATTGGTTTCATGATTGCTGCCGCAATATACGACTACTGGGCTGTAAACGGCAGTAAACACATGCTGGAATTGGCTGATACCATGATTGATCTAAAGCTCCCAGTCCTGCTTGTTGCTCCTAAGAATGCCGATTACTCATTCATCGAGGAGGACGATAGCGTCATGAGAGATAAGGAAATTGAGGTCACTAAGATGGATTGGAATGATCCTGTCCCCGACATAAAAAAAGAGGGGGGGCCTACCAAGGGAAGGGACGCTCTTTTCATGGGTCTCGGAGATGTAATTTTCCCGGGTATGCTAGTCATATCGTCAGTTTCATTTCTGCCTCAAACTGGAGGGGAAGTAACATACTTCAGTGCTTTTGGTGTGATGTATGCTGACTCCCTGACAGTCGCTATGGGCACACTGTTCGGAGGTCTTTTAGGCTACTTTGCACTAATGACTCAAGTCGCCAGGGGAAAGCCTCAGGCAGGCCTTCCACTCTTGAACGGAGGATCTATTTTGGGCTATCTGGTTTCTGGATACTTCGCTCTCGGAATTGATAATCTTTGGCAAGACATCACATTCTTCTGATGTTTTCTCCCGATTCCTTGAAAGTCAATAGGCCTGTCCTAGACCCGATTACAGTGCTGGACATTGCGATGTTTCGTGAGAATGCTGACATGATTAGGGCGGATCATGACAGAAGAGGAATCTCCCATGATTCAATAGATGAAATAATTAGATTAGATGAAGAGTGGAGGAAGGCACAATACGATACTGATCAGATAAGGAGGCAAAGGAACACCGCGGCAAAGGGGATTGCTAATGCTAAAAAGTCAGGAGATAGCTCTCGTGCTAAGGAAATTCTGTCCGAGGTTGCGGATCTCGGAGAAAGGATTGCAGAACTGGGGGCCATGGCTGACGAGTGTCTGAGAAAGAGGGACGAGCTTAGGATGAGAGTTCCAAATATCCTACATCCAGACGTCCCGATGGGAGAAGACGACCAGAAGAATACTCTTCACAGCCTCCATGGATCCAAGAGTGAGTTCGAATTTGAGGCCAGAAATCACAATGAGCTTATTGAGATGAATGGCTGGGTGGATCAATCTAGGGGGGCTAAGGTAGCTGGAAGTAGATTCTACTTCATGCAGGGAGATCTAGCTAGAATGGAGATGGCTCTCCAGCAGTTTTCGGTGGACTTTCTCATCAAGAGAGGTTACACATTGGTGCAACCTCCACTTATGATGAATCGAGAGGCCTACGAAGGCGTGACCGACTTATCTGACTTTGAGACGGTAATGTATGGAATAGAGCCTGATAACTACTACCTCATTGCTACTAGCGAGCATCCTCTGACTGCCATGAGGATGGATGAGGTAATCGAGCCTAACGAGCTACCTGTGAAGCTTGTGGGGGTCTCTCAATGCTTTAGAAGGGAGGTTGGTGCCCATGGACTCTCTGATAGAGGGATATGGAGAGTACACCAGTTCACTAAGATTGAGCAGATTGTAGTATGTCATCCTGAGGAATCATGGAAGCATCATGAAGAGCTTCTGGAGAATGCCGTGGATCTCTGGGACAGTCTAGGTCTCCACTACAGAGTAGTGAACATATGTTCTGGGGATATGGGCACCGTAGCTGCCAAGAAGTACGACTTGGAAGCTTGGTTACCAGGTGCAGGCTCCTACAAAGAAGTGGTCTCTTGCTCCAATTGTACGGACTACCAGGCAAATAGGCTCAGGATGAGATATAGGACCAAAGAGGGCAATGAGGCAGTCCATACTCTCAATTCCACGGCAGTAGCTACTAGCAGAGCACTCGTAGCGATAATGGAGCAGAACCAGTTAGAGGACGGCAGGGTCTCGATTCCTGAAGTCCTGAGGCCTTACATGGGTGGACAAGAAATATTGGAAAAACTCAGCATCCTCCGATAGTTCAAATCGCTTGGCATCAAGCATGACTGACGATATCGTTTTCTGATTGATTGAACATACTTCGCCTAAGTAGTAGCAATGCAACCAGAATAGTGAAGAAAATTGCCAGAATAGGGAATAATAGGGCGATTAACGCAAGAGCCACGCTGGCTATATTTTCACCTGTGGCAACTACAGGATTTGCTACTCCGAGGGTAAATGTGGAGCTGATTCCCCTTGCAGCAACTGTTGCAGTCTGGATTGTGGCTGACATCCCTCCGCCCGCCACTATGGCTACGGCCCATTGTATGATAGGGTCACTTCCCTCCAGAGAAATTGCAGTCATCCCTATTCCCGCAACAACTGCCGCTGGTGTGGCTAGGGTGTCCAGGAGGTTGTCCACAAGGGGGACATAGTATGCGGAGAACTCAGCTATCATTGCTATTCCTAGAATGATTATCGCTGGTGTTGATGTGAAAAACTCAAACTGCGTCCCTATTAGTTCGACATCGACTACACCCGATCTAACTGACAGTGCCAATAGGAACGGGGGCAGGAAGACACGGAATCCGGAAGCCGCTGCTAGGCTCACACCCATGAAGGCGGCAATGGCTACAGTGAAGCCCTCCATGTTTACCGGATTGATTGGTCTGATATTAATCCGGTCTAATCAATCGCCCAATTCTACCAAAACTGAGCCCATATCGACTCTTTCTCCTTGATTGAAATTAATGGAAATAACCTCTCCTGCCTTTGGGGCTAAGATCCTGTGCTCCATCTTCATAGCCTCCATAGTCATCAGGGGCTGTCCTTCACGTACTCTTTGACCCTCTCGTACCATCACATCCAAAACGGTCCCAGGCATTGGTGCCGAGAGTCCCCCCTCCGCCTTATCCGATGATTTGGCTCCCCTTTCCAACTCAGAAATTGTGAAAATATCCCCATCGAAGTGTATCCACCATTTATCTCCGACTTTAGCAACATGAGCAAATTCGAGATTGCCGTTTATATGAACTGAAACCCTAGACCTGTCATCTAACCTTGAAATAATCACCTCAGGCAATTCTGTATTTTCCCCATCAATATTGATTGAGGACACAGTAATTAGGCCGTCTCTCTCGGCCAGATCGATAGAGAATATCTCATCTATATCAGATATTTTCCAATCCATTTAATCACCTACGGAAGTCTCCTGGAGAGTGTTATGAAAGGATCATACGCATGTCCCGAGTAATCGTCTAGAATTCTTGAGTTTGTATTCACTACAGATTTTCCTGCTCCTAGTCTCTTTGCAGCTGAAGCGATAGCTACCAAAACCTTTGGATCTGGGATTTCACTGATGAACTCAGTCATCGGGGCATTATCGAGGAAGTCGGTAGTAACATTACCAGAGATGAATACTGGATGGGTAAGCGCATTTCTCAAGAATCCGATATTCGTAGTTACCCCAAGAGCGACAAAAGATGAGAGTGCTAGTTCCAATCTCCTGATAGCGGCCATTCTACTAGGTGCGTGAACTATCAGCTTAGCCAGCATTGGATCGAAATTCACTGTAACCTCATCTCCTTCTTTGACTCCTGAATCAACTCTAATCCCAGGTCCAGAGGGGGGCCTCCATAATGCCAATTTTCCGATGGCGGGTAGGAATCCTATTTTTGCATCCTCGGCATAAATTCTAGCTTCTATTGAATGACCATAAATACTCACAGAATCTTGTGATATCCCAAGCGGAAGGCCTGAAGCAATCTCTAGTTGCTTCTGTACCAAGTCTACTCCAGTAATCATCTCTGTGACCGGATGTTCGACCTGTAACCTAGTATTCATCTCTAGGAAGTAGAAGTCCCCATTAGATGAAAGAAGAAGCTCTACAGTACCGGCTCCAACGTAGTCTACTGACTTTGCAGCCAAAACGGCGGCCTTGCCCATAGATTTCCTGAGCTCCTCTGAAACTGCTGAAGATGGTGCCTCCTCGATTACCTTCTGATGTCTTCTTTGCAGTGAGCAGTCTCTCTCGTTTAGATGGATACAGTTGCCATGTTTGTCCGCTAGAATCTGTATCTCAATATGTCTAGCGCCAGTAAGAAGCCTCTCGACATAAACCGTTCCATCCCCGAATGCTGCTGATGCCTCCCTTGCTGCCGCCTCATACTCGGTTCTGAGCATCTTTGGTTCTCTAACTATCCTCATCCCCTTTCCTCCCCCCCCGGCACTGGCTTTCAGAAGAAGTGGATACCCAACTCTTGCGGCGACAGATGCCAGTGTCCCAAGATGGTCACTATCATCAGGAATGGCAACCTCATCTCCTGGAATAACCGGTACTCCTGATTCTATCATTCTAGATCTAGCAGAAATCTTGTCTCCCATCGTCTCAATAGCTACTGGACTAGGGCCTATCCAGGTTATTCCAGATTTCGTTACAGCCTCAGCAAATTCAGCCCTTTCTGATAGAAAACCGTAACCCGGATGTATTGCTTGCGCTCCGGAGGACTTAGCGGCCTCGATTATTGCCTCCGAGTTAAGATAGTTCTCAGAAAGACTATTTCCAGGAAGATAGATGGCTTGGTTGGCCATCTCTGTGTGTAGTGAGTCTTTGTCCGGTTCCGAATAAATTGCAATTGCTCTCAAACCAGCCTCTTGAACAGCTTTGATTATTCTGACAGCTATCTCTCCCCTGTTTGCAACGAGTACAGTATCGAATGGATTAGGTGCATCCTTCATCCATTCTGGTACCATTTTTACCCCTCTTAATTTATTCAGGGGACCAATCTGGAGGTCTTCTCTCCAAGAAAGCGGAAAGCCCCTCTTGACCTTCATCGGACTCCCTCATCTCGCTTGTCTTTTCCAGTGTCCATGCCCTCAAATCTTCATCCGAACCGGTCCATCTATCAAACTCCAGAGTAAGTTTCTTTGACTCGGAGACAGCCATTGGCCCTGTAGTCAGAAGATTTTCTATTAGCCCTCTGCAAGCCTCCTCGAAATTATTCTTATCTTCAACTAATTCATTCACCCATCCAATTCTCAAAGCTTCTGCTGAGTCGATTCTGCTTGCAAGCATTGATAGCCGCCTGAATTGAGAACTGCCTATCTTCCTGTACACGTATGGGCCAATTACGGCGGGCAGTATGCCGAGCTTCCCTTCTGAGAGTGCGATTCGAGTATCAGGTTCAGCTATAACATGATCAGCGCATGACACAAGTCCAGCACCACCTCCTAATGCGACCCCCTGTACACAACAGATGGTGAAGCATGGATGTGACCAGAGTGAATTAAACAAGGTATCCAATCTTTTTGAGTCCCTTCTGTTCTCCTCTGGACTGGCTGCTCCGGCATCTCTCATCATATTCACATCTGCACCGGCACAGAAATGCTTACCCTCTGATTTCAAGACTAATGCTCTAAAGTACGGTGTTCCATTTGAATCCTCTAGAGAGTTATTTTTAGCGACAGATCTCGATGAGGTCCAACTGATTAAATCAATCAACTCAGATATTAGCTGTGCGTTAAGGGCATTGAATACCTCTTTTCTAGAGATGGTAATTATTGCAACTGGACCCTCTGTTTCGAGATAACATAGCTCCGTTTCCGGGACTTCATCACTGATTGTTTTCTCCATAATATCACATCCTGAATACTCCAAACTTGTTATCTGGAAGCTCAGCATTTAGTGAAGATGAGATACAGAGCCCTAGGATATCTCTAGTGTCCCGGGGATCAATTACCCCATCATCCCATAGTCTGGCAGTAGAATAGTAGGGGTTACTCTCTCTTTCGTATTTCTCTCTTATTGCTTCTGGATCGGCATTTCCAACAGAGGAAAGGACACTTGCCGCCTGTTCCCCTCCCATCACAGAAATTCTGGCATTTGGCCACATGAAAAGGAAGCGGGGATCATACGCCCTTCCACACATGCCATAGTTTCCTGCACCGTGTGAACCTCCAATGATCACAGTGAACTTTGGTACAGGGACACATGATACAGCTGTCACTAATTTTGCTCCATCCTTAGCAATTCCGCCTGCCTCTGCGTCTCTTCCAACCATGAATCCCATGATATTCTGAAGGAATATCAGAGGAATTCCTCTTTGCCCGCAGAGCTCAACAAAATGGGCTCCTTTCAGTGAAGACTCAGAAAATAAAATTCCATTATTCGCCACTATGCCCACAGGATAACCATGAATTCTAGCAAATCCACATACCAATGTCGTACCGTATCTCTGTTTGAATTCGTGAAACCTACTTCCATCCACAATCCTTGATATTACTTCTCTAACATCATAAGGAGTCCTGTTGTCAGCAGGAATTATCCCCATTAGATCATCTGGATCATGATAAGGGTCTTCGGTTTCCTTCGAATCCAACCTCACCTTCTGGCCAACATTGAGATTCTCAACGATATTCCTTGCAATCTGTAGGGCTTCCTTCTCGTCCTCTGCATAGTGATCAGCAACTCCTGACTCCCTGGTGTGCAAATCAGCGCCACCCAGGTCCTGGGCGCTGACTTCCTCTCCAGTTGCTGCCTTTACTAGAGGCGGGCCAGCTAGAAATATCGTTCCATTGTCTTTGACTATTATTGACTCGTCGCTCATTGCTGGAATATACGCGCCACCTGCAGTACAGGATCCGAGGACAGCTGCGACTTGTGGTATTCCCTTGCTTGATAGTATTGCTTGATTTCTAAAGATTCTACCGAAATGCCCCTTGTCTGGAAAGACTTGGTCTTGTAGTGGGAGAAATGCCCCACCTGAATCAACCAGGTATATGCATGGTAGATTATTTGTCTCTGCTATTTCTTGTGCCCTGACATGTTTCTTAACAGTCATGGGATAATATGATCCGCCCTTTACTGTAGCGTCATTGGCAACGAAAATGCACTCCTTTCCATGGACAACACCTATTCCAGTGACTATTCCAGCAGAGTGCGCTCTCCCATCATACATCTCATAGGCTGCCAATGTTGATAGTTCCAGAAAAGGAGTTCCTGAATCACAAATTTCCGATATTCTATCTCTTGGCATGCCCTTTCCTCTGGATTCGTGTCTCTCGACATATTTCCCTCCGCCTCCGCCTCTGGCGATTTCCATCTTTTCGCTTAGTTTTGTAATAAGAGACAGGTTATGCTCCTTTCTTGATGCGAAATCCTCTCCAGATTTGTCCACTCTGGTTGGCAGCCTGTCCATGTGAATCGTATCCGTGATGATGTGCGAGTCTTCAATTGAATGGAGTGAATATCCCTGATTTCAGGGTTCACTGACCTATTACTAGTCTTCCGACACCTCTCAATCCAGGTGCCATACCCACTACTAAAATCATGAGTCCAACAAGTAATCTAAGGTGTTGTTGTCTATTCTCAAAGTTCGCGTTAGCGAAGAACCACCAGATGATGATCCCAAGACCCGCCTTTACCATCGTAAATCCAAATGTGTTGCCAAACTCCTCAATTATTCTTGCTGATAGGAGGTGTTTCTCGTCATATCCAAAGTACTCAATTCCTATCCATGTAGCCAGGCCATCCATCACTTGTCCGGATACTGAAAGAAATACAACGGGATATGCTAAGACTGCTTTATTCCTATTCTCTTCCAAGAATGTCTTTTCTTCCGAGACGAGATCTTGGTAGTCCAGCTCAGACATTCCCTCAGGGAGAATTCCAGCAACAAACCCTCTTTGGGAAAGTTTTCTGGAAGACTCTATTCCAACAGAGAACATCGTATAGCACAATAGTAGAGGTATTCCTATCACAATAATCAGTGGCCAGAGAGATAGTTTGTCTTCTGGAAGAACTGTCGCAAAGGATACCAGAGCTCCAAAGAAAATCAGGACGCCCCCACAACCGACTAAGTATACAGACTTCTGAATATATGAGAATTCAGATATTGATTCTCTGAAGAAGATGGGTAGCATGATTGCTGGTATTCCAATTACCGCAAATATAGTCAAATCTAGTTCGGCCCCCACCTCGCTGGAAGAAATGGAGTGCCCAAAGACAAGGAATTGAACAAAAATTACTATCATACATAGTGATTCGAGAATCCTGTCCTTTTCTGAATCACTAATCTTGGATCCATAATTCCTGACATGATAGCCGATCGAACCAGCGATAATGACCCACAAGGCAGTCTGGAAATGTATACTCGGGCTTACAAATAGCGGAGCCATCGATGAGTCGAACATATCAGCGTCTTCGACAACCTCTCCAAGCGCGGCCCAGAAGACATATGGAAGTAGAGCGAGGAGTGTAGCATCACTGGGATCGATGTCAAGAACCCTGAGCCACGCGCTAAGTGCTGCAACGAATAGGGCCAGTACCACAGCATAGGTGACTGTGTTAGTCACATTGTATCCAGCATCCCCTCCTGATTCATCAAGAACAGGGTTGACGTAGTAATTAGTGACGAAATCCGTCAATGGATTTGTGATATCGAGAATATTAAGAAAGAGTGCTGAGAAGAGCAGTGTTGTAATCGCGGCAAGGGCGTAGATAGACCACTTTTCGTAATCGTAGAGTCCGTAATTGCGACCATTCACATTACTACGAAGAGGTTCAGGACTTAGAAATGGCGGAAGAATTCACTCCTCTTCATAGGTGATTTTCTCATCTTCAGCTAGTTCCAGCATTTCTTTCACAGCTTCAGAGTCTTCGGTATCGACCTGAAAGTCCGTCTGTCTTCTCTCCCTTCTTTTTCTGGCCGCGGAAAGGCCGGGAACAAGTGAGTCGAAGGCGGATGGTATCTCACTCCTCTCTTCGTAGCTCTCCAAACTTCTAGATCTAATGCGTTGTCTTTTCCTGTCCTTCTCAAGGCCATGCAATACGCTACCGTGCTCAGCCCCTCTTAGAATGGACTCTATTGCCGGATTGGCAATCTCAAGCCCCATATCGTCCCCGATAACTATCACTGATGATCCATATATTGCTATCTCGGTGCCGGAAAGCTCCTCTATTCTACTTCTGATCAGTCCGTTCCTACCTATCAGTCTACTCCTCATTCTCCTGATTTGGTTTGGTTGCCTACCAACCCATTCCCTAATATCGTACATCCGAAGGTGTATTTCGTCCTCCAGAAGTTGGACGGCTCTTTTGGGCGATAATCCCCTTCCTATGGCAAGTATAACATCAGGAGTCTTCATCCTTATTACTGGATCTACTTCAGAATTTGCCCACTCTACTGAAACTTCTCCGGTTCTAGAATCTATTTCTAACTTCGCGCCGCAGGCTTCTTCAATCATCTTCCTGGTTGCCCCGCCTTTACCGATAATGACCGCTATACGATCTTTGGGGATCCGAGCCACTGGTTCCATGGTCTAATGCACAGGGTCCCTCTCTTTAATCCCCGCCCGGTAGGGTTTGTAACTCAGGTACGGGCTCCTCCAGAACCCTGAGCATACAATCTGCTAGCTCAACGTCATATCCCTGCTTAGTAATCCAATGAACTAGTCTGGAAACATCTCTGACTAGAAATTCCTCAGAATGTGGGTGCTGGTCGGTTACTCCTTGACCGACATCAATGAACCACGGTTCTCCATCATGCCAGAGAATATTGTACTCACTAAGGTCAGCATGAACCAAATTAGCATTCTGCCATGCGACTGCAACCATATCTAGCATTTCTGTGAATGTCTCGAATTTTTCTTTTATTTCGATGTCACGTAACCTAGGTGCGGCCCTCTTTGAGCCAATTAGCTCCATCACCAGGACATTCTTATGATATGAAATCGGGAGGGGGACCCTAATTCCATGTTTCCTCATTCTCCTTAGATTTCTGAATTCTTTCTTCACCCATATATTGACCAGTTCCCTATGCCTCCCAGATAGTCCGCTAAATCTTGGATCTCCATCGATATACTTGGCTAGTCCTTTGAAAACGGCATTTGTAGTATGAAATATCTTTACAGCAACTGCACCGTTAGCTGACGTGGCATGAAATACGTGAGCTTCCTTACCTCTTGCAATGGGGTAGTCGATTGTCTCAATATCGCCCTTCTGCATCAGTTTGTGGATAGCAAGGAGTGTTGACTTGTCGAAAACAGCGTCGAATACTCTCTTGTCCACCCATTCGAAGGGGCCCTTACCAAGGACTCCTTGTAGTCCGTCTTCTATTTCATTGAATATTTTCTTGAATCTCGGTTCAGACATCCAATCATGTTTAGTCTGGGATTTCATTATTGCGTCTGGGTCTTCATCCCAGTGCTCATCAAAATCCATTTTCTCACCCAAAGAATGAGTCTATGTCGTCCTCATCGTTACTTGTAGTGGGGGAATTCTCTACCTTCTCGATAGCTTCCTCTGGAAGCTCGACTGTTTCTTGAATCTCATCATCAATATTCTCAGAAATATCTTCTTCTTCCAGGTTTGTTCTTTCCTCTGATAGGCCGAAAAGATCAACAATTTCTGGAAGAGCTCCCTTTCTTGAGAGATACAGAGACTGAGTCTTGGTATATCTCATGCATACATTTGCCTTCTCATCCTGAAAATCCCATGGTTGTATGACTATGAGATCTCCCTCTCTGACCCACTGCCTTCTCCTCATCTTTCCAGGGATTCTAGAAATTCTGCTCAGGCCATCTTCACAAACTGCCCTGATTCTTCTTCCACCTAATATCTCATCCGCAATGGCAAACATCTCGTTCACCTTTCTATTTGGAAGGGGGACCCTGATTCTATCTCCTGATCCTGACTCTAGCTGAGCTAGTCGCTCGAAATCGACCTTCTCCTCCCTACGTGCCACGAGACTCCGTCGAGAGTCACCTATGTGAAGTTGAGCATCATCACTCATACATGAGTGAGTCTATTGCTGAGGAAACTGTATCCAATAGCCACTCACTTACAGGGCCAATACCGCATAGTACAGTCAGCAGAGCGCAGGCAAAAATAGCCATTCTAAGTGAAGGAGCCGCTCTGAGTGATTTTTCAGTTGATGGTTCTTCGAAGAACATTACTAATCCTATTCTGAGGTAGTAGAACAGAGAGAGTGCGCTATTCAGTACGATTGCCGCTGCTAACCAGAATAATGGGTCTACAGATTCAGCCCATGAAACTATGTCAACGCTACTCAAAGAGCCAGTGGATGCCGAGGTCGAAACTATCCCATTAATCATCAGTAATTTCGAGAGGAAACCTGACAGTGGCGGAACTCCTGCAAGAGAGAGAACAAACAGAAACATGGAGCCTGCGATTAGAGGGTCTCTTCTTCCTAAGCCGTAAAGATGTTTTATCTCATGTCCTTTTCCTTCGGTTTCTAGTAGAGCAAGAACTAGGAATGCACCCAACTTAAAGAGTACTAGGACGAAAAGATGGAATGAAACAGCAGTTAGGATGATTGCGTTTTGATCCACACTTGAGATTCCACTTCCCACTACTGCAATAGCGGCCAGCATGTATCCCGCATGAGCTACACTAGAGTAAGCAAGCATCCTTTTTGGGTTCTCACTGGTTAGTGCAGCTAGGTTCCCCCAAGTCATAGTTACAATCGCGAATATTCCCAGTGCGATCATCCAGATTGCCTCAGAGCCATCTGGAACAGTAATCATCACAAGGACCCTGAACAATGCCAAGAATCCCATGGCCTTGGAGGCTGTAGCAAGAAGTCCTGATACTTGAGAGGCCGCTCCGGAGTATGCATCAGGAGCTGCTAGGTGGAATGGGGCTGCGCTGACTTTGAAGCCAAATGCCACTAGCATCATACCGATACCGAAGGCTGCGAAGGGATCTATGCCATCCATTGAAAGCCAGCTTTGTCTCAATACTTCTAGATCTAGACTTCCCGACCAAAGATAGAGCAATGACATTCCGTAAATGCCGATGGCAGAAGCGACCGATCCCACTATGAAGTATTTCGCACCTGCCTCGCCTCCCGTGCCATCTTCCTTGTGGAAAGCAACTAGGACATATGTTGATAGTGATGCCAGCTCAATACAGACTATGAGCATGAACAAATTTGTTGCCATGGTCATCATGGTCATACCCAGGCCAACCATAATCAGGAGAATGTAGAAATCTACCTGTCTTCTGTTATCTATAAGGATGGAGATTTTTCTATCGAATAAGTCCTCTGAGTCTGAATCTTTTGGAATAAGTGCATTCGTCTTTGCGGGGAGTCGGTGCGTAGTTGCAATACTGACCAACAGTAGTGCGCCTAGGAACATGGTTGAGAATAATCTACTGAAACTATCAACTAGTAAAATTCCCCCGACCTCACTTGGTGATTCTGATATGAGCAGTAATGAGGATAGAAGAGCTATGGAGAATGTCAGATTTGAAATCCTGTTTGGCATTCTTGGGTCGTTAGTTAGATTAAATCTTGATCCTCCCAGAAGTACAGGTACTCTAACGGATGTCAGAGGCAGTCTAAATTTGGCATCACCCAGATTGGGGACGACCACGATTGCGATTAGCCCTATGAGCATTATTAGTTCGGGCATCATGGATGATGCAGTTCCTGAATTGAGAGAAAGCTGACCTATCGAATTCAAGGCTTCACCCCCTCTGACTGCATAGCCTCAACCAAAGTATCGATTAGGAATCCAGAGCTCCATTCCGACATCATATCCCAAAATATGAATGGGAGTATTCCAAAAATAATAGTAAGTGCACCTAGAATAATCATTCCAGAATTTTCATGCCATGAGATATCCCTTGGATCTTCCCCGTGAAGGGTATCTGGAAGAATTCCATGATGAGGATCATTAGATTCAAAAATGGTCTTCTGCATTGAAGTAAGATAGTAAACTGCAGTGATAATTAGTGTCAGAGTTGGAAGCAGTACGAGCCATCCAAATGACATCCAGAAGGCTATCAGTATTGTTACCTCAGCCACGAACCCTGCTAAGAGTGGGAGCCCTAAGCTAGCCATCCATCCAAGCATCATGTGTGCGGCAAGCCATGGACTGTGGTGAGCTATTCCTCTCATGGAGCCTATTTCTAGTGTGTGATAATGATGTTTGAAAGCACCAGCGACAGCAAAGAGAAGCGGGCTGATGATACCATGTGCGAACATCATGAATAGGGCACCTGCAATGCCCAGTGGTTGCATAGTAGCGATTCCAAGGAATATAAGTCCCATGTGAGATACCGATGAGTAAGCCACCATTCTCTTCAAGTTAGTCTGACCCATGCATACCCAAGCGCCGTAAACTAGGCTGGCCATTCCGAGGAAAATTAACAGAGGGATGAATGCGACCGTGGACTCAGGGAACGCAGAAACCGCTATTCTCAGGAAACCGTATGCTCCCATCTTTAGCATGACTCCTGCAAGTAGCATTGAGCCGGCCGTGGGAGCTTGCACGTGAGCATCTGGAAGCCAAGTATGGACAGGGACGCTTGGCATCTTTGTTGCAAATCCGATTAGTAGAAGTAACCAAACGAGATGCCTAAGGCCCTCGCTGGGAATGTAATCGGACGATGCGATCATGACTGACATATCGAATGTATGCCCAGTAATGGTGCCTGATGATGCAACAACTGGAGTGTAGAAATACATCACTAAAACTCCAACCAGCATAATCACGCTAGCCGTGAAGGTGTAGATGAAGAACTTCATTGATGCGTATTTCCTATCCTCGCCACCCCAGACCATAATTAGGAAGAACATTGGAACCAGCGTTAGCTCCCAGAAGGCGTAGAAAACAAACATGTCAAGAGAAACGAATACTCCAATCAGTGCTCCTTCCATCATTAAGATCAAAGGATGGAAGAGATGGCCTTTCTTAGCGTCCCACTCGACAAGCATTGAGATAGGAATCAGTAGGGTAGTGAGCCATATCATTGGGAAGGAGAGGGCATCTGCTCCAACCTTCCAGTGAACTCCAATGGAAGGAATCAGAGCGAAAGCATCGTTGGTCAGTGAGTACCCCGAGTTATAGTCAGTCCAGTCCACGTTTCCAATTTCTCCAAAAAATATCATGGTAGTGATGGCTAGCATTGCTAGAGAGACTCCCATACTGATAGCTCTGGATGCCCTGGCAAGCCCTTCCGCAGACCCAGAGATCTTAGGGAGTATCAACAGAGCGAGGCTGACTATCAATGGAACAATCGTAATTACTGTTAGTGGATCTGATATCATGAGTTGATCCCCCATATCAGAGCTATGATACTGAGCATCCCCACAGTAGCCATTAGGATGTAGTCTCGCGCACTTCCGGTAGTCAGATTCCTGATCTGGACCGAGCCCAGAACTGATTTTGACTCTACTTGCTTAACGATGCCGTCGATGACTTTCCTATCGAACCATGCCGTGAATTCTGAGAATGGTATGACTGTCCTCGCCAGTATCCCTTCGTATAGATCGTCGAAATAAAGTCTATTTTGGAGAGCTGATGATAGATCAGATTCTGATAGTTTACTGACATCTTGACTACCAAACATGGATGAAAGTGAGACTAGCCATGAAACAAAGGGTGTTGAAGACTCCCCTTCGGATAGCTTGCCCCCGTGTATCCTAGCTGCAAAAACGGGACCCAGGATGAATGAAAGGAAGATCGTAACCCAACCAACAACCCTAAGATTCATCTTATCTGGAAGAAATGCGTACTCCAGTTTGTAAATTATCGATTCTAGTAGGGTTGATTTCTTGAGCTTGAGGTGCCCTGAATAGTCGTAAGCAGATGCAAGATAATCTGTAGCACCCAGAAGTGCGAAGGCAAAACCTCCGAGAGCGGTTATGATGGTTAGAATAACTAAGGGAGTTTTGATCCATGGGGTCTCCTCATGGACATGATTGACTACCTCTGATTTAGGCGACCCAGAGAATGTCATAAACCACATTCTTGACATGTAGAAACCGGTCATTCCTGCAGTCAATAATACCAGAATTGCTGGCCCCATCATCAATGGCTCGTGCTCCAGTGCGGCAAGCCAAGTCTCAGCTATGATCCCCTCTTTTGACCAGAAACCTCCAATTAGAGGGATTCCAATTATTGACATTGATCCAAACATCATTGCAGTGGCCGTGACAGGCATCTTCGATGCTAGGCCCCCCATGTTCCTCATATCTTGAGGATCGAAGTCATGACCGTGTCCTTCACCATGACTATGGTGAATGTGGTCATGAGCATGATGCATTTCATGGATTACTGAACCACTAGCCATGAATAGCATCCCTTTTGCCATGGCATGATTGAAGAGATGGAACATAGATGACCCAAAGACCACTACGGCAGCGTGGTGTTCATCATTGTTGTAGAACCAGATTGCTGAACCAAGGCCTGTGAAGATGTAGGCGAGCTGGCTCATTGTGGAGTATGCCAGTACCTTTTTGATATCATTCTGAACGAAGGCGATAGCTGCAGCCATGAATGCGGTAATTCCGCCTACATATGCAATAATTAGTCCGAGTTCTTCTAGACCTGGAACTCCATGGTGTCCAACGTCAACGAATGGTACCATTCTAGCCACTAAGTAGAGTCCGGCATTCACCATTGTCGCGGCATGGATTAGTGCGGAAACTGGAGTCGGTCCCTCCATAGCGTCTGGAAGCCAGACGTGTAGGGGGAACTGAGCTGATTTGCCAACTGCTCCTATGAACATCATCATGAGGGCCCAGAATAGCTTGTTTGAGTCCACCATTCCATCCAGTGAAGGATCGTGGAATATTACGGAGAATTCCAGTGATCCGTATATGTCGTACAAAATAAAGAGCCCTATCATGAGGAAAACATCACCCACTCTAGTGGTTAGGAAGGCCTTCTTGGAGGCATATGCCGCACTGTCCTTCCAGTAGTAAAAACCGATTAGTAGGTATGAGCAAAGACCCATTACTTCCCAGAATATGAATAGCCAGAGGAAGTTGTCAGCTAGAACCATACCAAACATACCCAATGCAAAGAGTACAAACTCTCCATAGAACCTGTGATTCCTGTCTTCATTGATTGGATCGGTATTCATGTAGCCAAGGCTGAACCAACAGATCAGGAAGCAAAGGAAAGTAGCTACGAAGAGTATCATCAGAGTGATGGAATCTATCCAAACTCCCATTCCAAGTATCTTAGTTCCCGATGTCAGCGTATAATCTGACTGCAGAAGATCAAAAGATACCCACTCCAGCCATTGTGTGATACTCTGCTGATTATTGAAGTCAGGTAGAGAGTCCACGTAATCGTAGACTAACCACAATGAAGCAGAAAGTGACGCTCCGAGCGCTCCTAATGCTAGTATTCCGCCTTCCTTCAGCTTATCTTTCCAGTATTCTGTACCATTGTAAATCTGACCTGCGATGAGTATTACGGGGAATGTCATGAAAGGGATTGCAACTATCAATATTGAAGCCTCATGAGATTCCCACTCCAGAATATATAGTGCTGGAACCACGGCTAGGAATGGAAGAATGAACACCAAAAGTCCTGACTCGTTCTTGCTCTCTCCCATTTTCATACCTCAGTTCCTAAGTGTAGTTGCATCGTCTAGAGAAATTGTCTGTTGTGTGCTGTATAGTGATAGGAAAATTGCAAGTCCGATCGCAACCTCTGCAGCCGCGATTGCGATGGCTATTGCAGTAAATACCCACCCGTTGACGTCTCCATAGTGCATGGTACCAGCTACGAAATTTAGATTGGCAGCATTGAGCATTACCTCGATGCACATTAGGACTACTATGGCGTTATTCCTGGTGAAAACACCGATTAGACCGACGCCGAATAGGATAACTCCCAATCCAGCTATCCAACTAGGGTCAATCACTGATCGTCCCCTCCCATGTCCCAGACCAGATTGACTAACCTTTCATCTCTCACCAGGTATGACGATCCGATCATCGCCATGGAAAGTAGAGCTCCGAGAACTAGTGTGGCGACAGCCCACTCATTGAATAGCGCGTCTGCTAAATCAAAAGTTGTTGGAGGATTCTCATTTCCTCCCCACAGGGGTCCATCCCACATGGGATGAGTCATAGTCTCTCTCAGGAGAACAAGTATGAAACCGACAGTTCCAACTCTGGCTAGAATAGATAGGAATCTCATTCAATGTCACCTTCTTGGATTTGTCTTCTGGTCAGCATCACACCGAACTGGACCACTAGCATCACTGAACCGAGATAAACCAGGATTTGCACAGCTGCTAGCATCTCGGCGCTGGCTAGGACGAATATACCTGCTACTCCGAAGAAAGTGAGCATTAGGAAGAGCAGCGAGTGTGCTACCCTCCTGCCGTACACGCATCCTATTGCCCCTCCAACTGTAGCTACAGCCAGAATGAGGAATACTACTGCTTCGAAGTCTACACTCATAGCTATCCCTCAGCTGCGGCCTTTGCGGCTTTACGGGCAAGTTTCGCCTTTTCTTTCCCAGCCCTCTTGGCCAGTTCCATATCCACCCTTTCTTTGTGTGTGGAGGGTAGGACCCTAGTACGGTCAGCGTCCATCCATAGGTCCTGTCTAGTGAATCCTGACATTCCATCGTACTCGTTGGTCATGAAAAAAGACTCGAAGGGGCAAGACTCCATGCAAAGTCCACAGAACATGCACCTCCCCAGGTCTATCCTTCCTGAGACAATGTCTTTCTCTGCTGGTTTCAAATCGGAAGAGTCCAGGGTCTCAATTCCAGAGCCATCCATCCATCTTACTGTTGCCTTACCCCCACTGAGGTCAATAATCTCAGCAAAATCATATTCAGCAGGAGCTGCTTCATGGGCTGTCATCAAATCGAAGTTCTCAGAACCTGAGTCATCCTTGGGCCTAGCGGCGAAGCCGCCAGCTTCTAACTCACTGCCGTA
>CAXHFZ010000004.1:0-17206 GCA_964016325.1 uncultured Candidatus Poseidoniales archaeon
AGAAAGGCAATGCAGGCAGCAAAGGCTACTGCTCAGGCCATCCGTGTGCAAGTCCAGAACGACAAGAACTGATCATAAGATCATTCTTTCGCATGGGCGAATATCTCCATTAGAGATACACGCATAGGAACTAGCGGATGCCAACCCTCGGAACCGCATTCGATTAGTGATTTATGCAATAGCGATAAATCTGGCCTTTCTACCTGAATATTTGGTTCATGTGAAAGTGGACCAGGTACAGAGGACAAGGACTCAACAGTATGGGAATAATTCAACGAGTCTGAATACCTCCCCCAGAGCATGCTCATCTCATTAACAATAGACTCGGGGCTCCAGGATCTCCTTCCGGATACATTCAGGTTACCTGTCATTGAATTGCCACTCTCACTCATTATGATCGTGCATAGTGCGTCACAAACATCTCTAACATGTACCCAATGTCTTGGAAGGATGTTTGATAATGTGTCGATATTGATATTGTCCTCACGTACCATTTCAGCCCAAATATGTAGCTCCTCATCTCCCCAATGGCCAGAGTTTCCCCGAGGGGAGAGAAGATCATGAATTATTACCACGAGACCAGGATGTTTGATTTCCTGATCTGGGGTCAGAATTACCATATTACCATCAACTTCCTGTCCAAAGTGGATTACATACTCAGCATCTTCTGGAGAAGCGACCAATGTCGCACCAGCCCGTGATAGTCGATCTGCCAATGATTGAAAAAAATCATCCTCATCCCCGCCGAGATGGATTTTCTTGGACATCTTACCACTTAAGCTACTGAGGTCGCTTGTTGGAGGTTTTTTTCCTCTAAGAAATGAATTATCGCTTTCTTGACAATCTGTAATATCATATCTATTTCTTCTGTAGTGATAGAAAAGTGAGGGGTGAATCTTAGGGCATTAAGACCTCCGTGAATGACTCCCAGTCCATTCTTCCTACACCACATCTCGACTTTATCATGTCCGACCACCGGGAAGAAGTCTGGTTCCAATTCAGCGCAAACCAGTAGTCCGGTTCCTTTTACAGATAGAATTGCCTCTGGAAACTCATTCATTAGCATCTC
Source organism: uncultured Candidatus Poseidoniales archaeon (assembly GCA_964016325.1). Taxonomy (GTDB): domain Archaea; phylum Thermoplasmatota; class Poseidoniia; order Poseidoniales; family Thalassarchaeaceae; genus MGIIb-O5. Next base: position 1,070 of record CAXHFZ010000004.1, read on the forward strand.
GAGACCCTCTACGAACTCCTTTCCCCGGCGTCGAATATTTTGACGTAGCTCGGGTGTTATCCTGTCGAGAACTGCTATTGCTGTTTCTAGAGCTCGAGGATTTGTAGTCATAGTATTGCCGTATATCCCTGTGACATACAACTCTGCTACATCCGCTGTCATCCCAACAACGGATAGAGGGAACTGTCCGGCATTGATTGCCTTGGACCAAGCTTCCATATCGGGAGCCTCAGAGTCTTGGAAGCCTTCATAGTCAACTATACTGAGACATCCCTGGCCCCTGAGACCCGCTTGGACTGAATCGATAATCAGCATCGAACCATGTTCCTTAGTCAATTTTCTTGCCTCATCGTAGAAGTCCCTATCGATACATAATCCTGGAGCGCCCTCTCCTTGAACTGGCTCGATAGCAAGTAGCTCAATGAAAACACCATCTCTGTCTGCCTGATGAAATGCTTCCCTAAGTGCATGGATATCGTTTGCTGGAATCAGCGACAAATTATTCCTATTTTGAAAGGTATTCAGATTTCTATCATATCCATCCTTGCAGGAGTGTGAAATCTGCGCTGGCCTGTCTGTTCTTCCGTGGAATGCCCTTTCTATTGCGATCATCCTCGTGGGCTTTCCTTCGTGCCTGCCTCCCGGTCCTGTCATCTTCAATGCATTAACATCAGATATCCTCATTCCAACAGTCATAGATTCCGAACCCGAATTCATACAAATGAATCTATCAAACGGGCATTCCCCTCTAGTGTGCCCAATCTCCTTCTTTAACCTGTCAGCTAGTCTCTTCTGACTGAATGAAGCAGTCATTACATTTGCCATGACCCAGTTCTTTTGCATGGAAGAAATAACATCGTCTGGACCATGCCCCATTCCGAGCATCCCATATCCTCCGTTGTCATGGATTACAGCGCCATGTGATGTGATTATCCAGGGACCTCTGGCTGAAATAGCAACATAGGGGTTTACAGTTGCAGCAGAGTAGAAATTAACGAAGTCTGACTGAAGTATGGAAATTAGTGAGTCCTCATCCATAGATTTCAGATCCAAACCAGAGTCAGAAGATAGTGTGTCAAAAGATAGTTTGGCTTCATCAATGGCTACCTTGAGAGAATGATCTGCATCGATAAAAGACAGGATGACATCATCCGGAAGACCGGTTGTAGAGCAACTACCAGTGTGGTTACGAATTGCATGTAGAATATCGAGACTGGCCGACATCGATTGTCCGAGGTACAGGTTGCTCATCAAGGTTCTTGGTGAACGTTCTGAACAGGCAGGGATTATCCTGGGCTCGGCGAGAAACAGAAATTCTGATAATCTATCAAAAAATTAAACTGACTTTAAATTTCCAATAGAAAATTTATGTTACAAGTTAAATTTACAATTAGATTATCAGTCTTATTTATAGTATAGTATAAGTGCTAATCCGGACTCTGGGGATACGAAGAGGAAGCGCGGGGGATGCAACTCAGTTTCAATTGGTGAGAAAATGAATGATGAATACAGGATACAGGAATTACTTCAGAGAGACGTGTACGTTGGTGACAAGTTCGTAGGCGTGATCACGGGGGAAAGATTTCACCCCCGGGATGAATGCGTGCAATCACTGAGGCTCCAAGTCGTACCTGGTATAGCTGAGGAATTCATGAGGAAACCTGCAGAAAGTGCACCCCTCTCCAAGGAACTAGTGCATAGTATTAGGCCAGATGGTGCCATAAAACTCTCGAAATCGATGCGGGAACTTCAGAGGAGGTGGAGGAATACTGTGAGAATCTCTGAAGAGTTATTCGCACCTGATGAGCTCTTAGACAGGGCCGTACTTGACAATGATGGAATAGACATAGGCAATGTAGTTGGGATGGTCAAGATCAAGAGAACCTACAGAGGAGTGGTTGTAAATCCTCATTTCATGGTCAAAAGGAAACATGGACTTCCCGATACTCTGATAATTCCAGTCGGACAACTAGCTCGAACCACCTCCAGATTAGATGAAGTCATTCTGAGGTGCACAGTAAAGCGCCTGACGACCCTTCCAAGCTTCTTGAAACTCAACGGGGACGATGCAGAAGAGTTCGATGAGGCTGAGTAGGTTTCAAATCAGTATCCCATGTCGGACATTTGCTCAAGGGCGTGTAGCTTAGTTTGGCTGGAGCACCCGGCTGATAACCGGGAGGCCACAGGTTCAAATCCTGTCATGCCCACCACAACTGTCCTGGATCAAGCGGTAGCGTCATGAAGGAGGCTCAGTTCGGCTCCATGTACATGCCAGTGCTGAGCGGCACCTCAGGCCGTGACTTGGCCATCTCCTTGTCCGAGATTCTGGGCATGAATTCCATTGCAATCGAGAGCAGAAAGTTTCCTGATGGGGAAGGCTATGTCAGAGTACCAAGTGAATCTTTTGATGAAATCAGATCAGAGCCAGTGATTCTAGTATCGAATACATTCCCGGATTCTGGGATAATGAGGACTATTTTGATGTTAGAAGCGATTAATGATATCAGGAGAGGTGATCTTGAAAACTTCAAAGGGGAGGGAGAGCAGAATCTCGATTATGTTGGCCCTGGGGTTTTTCTCGCAGTTCCCTATTATGGGTACGCCAGACAAGATAAGAGATTCTCACCGGGGGAGACAATATCCGCAAGAGTAATCTCGGACATCTTAGGAAAGGTCTGCGATGGCATGGTGATACTCGACCTCCATGAGCCTAAAGTGTTGGAAGATTGTGATTTTCCTATAAAATTTGTTAGTTCTATGCCAGAAATTGCTGAGAGGCTCAAAGAGGATGTTGATCCAGATTTCATCCTAAGCCCTGACAAGGGAGCAATAGATAGGGCAAGCGAGGTTGCATCTATCGGAGGCTGGGAATTCAGTTACCTGGAGAAAACCAGGATTGACGCTCACACCATAGAGCATCAGGCGAAGGACCTCGACGTCAAGGGGAAGGTGGTAGCCATAGTTGACGACATGATAAGTACCGGCGGGACAATATGCAGAGCTAGTGATGCTCTTAGGAGGCAGGGGGCCAAGTCAGTGTATGCGGCGTGCACTCACGGACTGTTCACTGGAGGTGCGCTTTCGAAACTGGCAAGTCACGTTGATGGTGTCTACACGACTGACTCACTGAGGAATCCTCGATCCGTGGTGAGTTCGGCTCCAGCTCTGGCGCGTGGATTGAGAAAATTGATGGAATGATTGCTTTCAATGAGAGGCGCTCCCGATACGTTGCGTTTATATCAGCCATGTCCTGCGGGGGCTTACCCAGCACGAGGAGATGTATCCAATGAGTGTTCACATAGCGTTTGAGACCCCGAAAGACATACAAGAGCAAGTTTACGAACTTGTGAAAGCGATTGGCAAGGACGGACGAGGCAAAATCAAGAAGGGTGCCAATGAGGTCACCAAAGCGGCTGAGAGGGGAATTGCGTCGATGATCGTAATGGCAGAGAACGTAAACCCAGGTGAGCTGCTGGCGCATGTCCCCATGATTTGTAAAGAGAAGGGCATACCATTCATTTATGTCGAAGATCAGGGATATCTAGCTGACTCAGCAGGAATGACTGCAGGGACCAGAACGGCGGCTGTAGCAGTTCTGGATGTTGATAAAGAAGCCCAAGACATATTCAATGAGGTCAAGGGTCACTACGAGACTCTATCAAAGTAAATTGGAGGCTGAAAATTTGGCTCAAGAATCATGGCCCGCGGAGGTGGTTGAGATTGTCGGTAGAACTGGCATGAGCGGAGAGGCTATACAGGTTAAGGTCAGAGTTGACGACTCAAATAATCCAAGGGATATTGGAAGAATCATCTCCAGAAATGTCTTGGGGCCGGTTCGTGTTGGAGACATACTAATGCTCAGGGACACCGGCAGAGAGGCTCGTCGCCTAGGTAATCGATGAGGTGTGATTATGCCAGAGACAAGAGTTTGTAGCTTCACTAGCGAGGAAATTGAGCCTGGTACTGGTCTAATGTACATCAAGAGAGATGGATCTGTAATGTGGTTCAAGGATAGTAAGGCTAGGAAGAACGCGCTCAAGCTCAAGAGAAACCCAAGAAGGCTCAAGTGGACTCAAAGATACGTAAAGGGCGGAATCAAGTAATTCTCCATATCTGTATTTCACCGGAATCTATTGATAATAAATCGGTTTAGGATAAGTAAGTACCAGGGAAGTGCCCTTCAATGGGGCTTGTTCACATTTTTGCAATGGCTGTGCATCTAGCAGTGATAGTTTGGTTATTATGGTGTATTAGACCGCCAAAGAAGCTGTGTTCATAGCTTCTGCCAGTCGTACCTCTGAGCGTCCACTGCACAGATTGCCGCCATATGGACCACATCTCTCACACTATCTCCTCTTTGTAATACGTGTGCGGGCTTCGAGAGTCCCTCCAGAATTGGGCCAGTCATCTCAGCTCCTGCGATCCTCTGAAGAAGTTTGTAGGCGATGTTTGCAGATGCCAAGTTGGGACATATGAGAATATTTGCAGGTCCATCGAATGACATGAACGGATATTCCTTCTGGATCTCTGGTACTAAAGCTGTATCAGCTTGCATCGGACCGTCGATGATTAGGTCTGGATCAAGCTCTCTGGCTATTGAAATAGCTTCCTCGACCCTATCGGTTCTCATTTCCGATGAGGTGCCGAAATTAGAAAATGAAAGCATTGCAACTCTTGGTTTGACACCGAATCTCCTGGCTACCTTAGCAGTCTGTACTGCTATCTCCGCTAAAGTCCTAGAATCAGGGTATATGTTGATAGTGGCATCTCCGATGAACATCAAATCTCCATTCACAGTCATCATATACATCCCTACAATTCTGTGGGAGTCCTTCTCGGGACCTATGATTTGTAGGCACGGTTTAACAATATCCGGATAGTTATGAGATACGCCTCCGAGATATCCATCAGCATCTCCCATGTGAACCATCATAGGTGCAAAATAGGTAGAGTTCTTCATTAGACGGTTTGCGTCTTCTAGGGTAACGCCCTTCCTGCTCCTAATTTTGTGTAGTTCCTCGGCATAAGTTCCTCTCCTTCTTGGATCGTATCTCACGTCTATCTCTTCACATTCGAAGGCTAATCCAAGCTCCTCCTTGACTGCTCCTATTCTGTCTATGTTCCCCAGCAATATTGGCTCGCAAATACCTTCAGAGATGCATTGAGATGCCGCTTTGATTATTGTGGGGTCCTCTCCCTCGCAGAATACAATTCTCTTCTTACTCCTCTTGGCTTGGTTGATGACCCTTCTCATTATTGACCTTGTGAGGCCAAGTCTTGCTTCGAGCTCTTCTCTGTAACCCTCATAGCTGAAGTCATCGGATGATATTCCTGCTACTCCCTCCTCGACAGCGGCAGCTGCCACAGCACTTGCTTCCCAGATGAGGACTCTGGCATCGAATGGCTTTGGAATGATATATTCTGGTCCAAATTGAATCTGCTCTCCCTTGTAGGCGGTAAGAACGTCATCGGGTACCGTCTCCCTGGCTAATTCTGCGATTGCCTTTGTAGCTGCCATCTTCATGCCCTCAGTAATCCTGGTAGCCCTGACATCGAGAGCGCCCCTGAAAATATAGGGGAACCCTAACACATTGTTAATCTGATTAGGATAGTCTGACCTACCTGTGGCAATAATTGCATCATCTCTCACCGACATTACATCCTCGGGCAGGATTTCAGGATCAGGATTAGCAAGAGCGAAAATGAGAGGTCTTTCAGCCATTGATTTGACCATTTCTGAGGATATCAGGCCACCCTTGGATAAGCCCAAGAAAACGTCGGAACCAACCATAGCCTCGGAGATGTTCCCATCGGGAAGATTCCTCACGAATTCTGCTTTGTATTCGTTCAATTCCCCAGATTTTAGCCGGGTCTTGGTTAGGATTCCCTTAGAGTCCACCATCACAATGTTTGTTTTGTTCACTCCTAACCTCACGTAGTGCCGAGCACAGGAAATTGCTGAAGCTCCAGCTCCAGAAATTACTATCTTGACTTCTGAGATTTCTTTTTCTACTAATTCAAGACCATTCAAAAGCGCTGCTCCAGAGATAATCGCTGTCCCGTGCTGATCATCATGCATGACTGGGATGTCTAGCTCATCAACCAGTCTCCTCTCAATCTCAAAACATTCAGGGGCTTTGATATCCTCAAGATTGATTCCTCCGAAAGTGGGAGCAATGGCCTTGACAGTGTCGACGAAACCATCAACATCGATCTTGTCCACCTCAATGTCGAAGACATCGATGTCGGCGAATGCCTTGAACAGTAGACCCTTTCCTTCCATAACCGGTTTACCTGCAAGTGGCCCGATGTCACCAAGTCCGAGAACGGCAGTACCGTTGCTTACGACTGCTACTAGATTACCCTTTGAGGTGTATCTGTAAACACTATCTGGATCACTCTCTATCTCCTTGCATGGGAACGCCACGCCAGGCGAATATGCCAGAGATAACTCGTGTGAAGTTCCATGCGGTTTTGTTGGAACAACAGTAAGCTTTCCAGCAGGCTTTGCTGCGTGATAGTCCAATGCTTCCTTTCGGAGCCTGTCATCTGTCATACCAACAACCCGTAATCCCGTCCTACCCACCCCTCTTTGATGCTATCCTAACCTGCTCAATTTTATTATCAGCCGACTAGTGAGCGTTTAATGTCATGATTATCAGGCACAGTTTACTGTTTTTCCACCTACGGTGGATGTAAGCATGTATCACTCAACGACCCACACCATTCAATATAGTGATAGAATGCCGAACAACCGTGCATACACTAGGTTCTGACTCGGGGACCGCTCCTAAAAGGAGTGCCCTGTTGCTTGTAGGACTAATGGTCCTCCTTCCATGGTCCTCATTTGGAGACTATGAACTGGACGATACTGAGGAGTCGGCGTACACAGTTCAGAGAGCATGGGGTTCGTCCGGTTACAATGACACAGGGTGGGTCGATCTTGTCGCATCTGGTGCGGACCCCACAAACCAGACTTTTGCCTATGGGGACATGTTTCTGAATTTCGCCCCGGGTGCAGAGATATCTAATCTTACCTTCGAAATAGCAGTAGATGGCGCCGAGGATTATTGCGTCGAAGAGCCACAGCTGACCCTGATCAATAGTCAAACGCCAATTCTAGATTGGAGGGGTAATGACTGGCTGGGTTGCCAGTTTGACTTCAATGATAACCCTCCAAGTCTGGTAGGGGGGGAGCTTTCCACTTCCTTACAGCCAAATTCAGTTAGTGATGCTTCTTGGGTGCTCCCGGCAGGGATCACCATCTCAGATTTGGTAATAGAGGCACTAACTCCTTCTGATCCGAGGATATCTTTCTCTCCCACCGAAGTAGAAGTTCACGACAGTGCAGTGAATCCCATTGATGGTAGACTTTACGTACTGCTTGGGGATGATTTGATTCATCTTGATAGTAGCGCTTCCGAGGCCTGTCAATGGAGATGTCCCGGAATAATTCTCATAGACGAGCTTGTCTACGGAAGGAGTATTTCCATTGACACAACTGGTAATAGACTCCTAGTTGGTACTGCCAACGGGACCATAGTAACCCAGTCATTGGTGGACTCGTCAGAGGGAGCTGTACTACTGCCCAATGGACCAGGGGATATGGAAGTCTCTGCTACCGCAACAGGGGCAGATGGGGTGATATGGGCTGTAACCGGCTGTGATTTGAGATTCCTTCCTCCGGGGAACGGGAACGGTGCAATGACCAACTGGGAGGAATACCAATTCTGCTCTTCTTCCTCTGATCAAGCCACTGACATACTGGTGAGCTCGGGAAGCTTGATGATTTCTACCGGGGCAAATGGCGTCTACGTCATTAATTACAATCTCAGTAGTAATCAATCCATAGTGGGCATTCAGAGCATTGACAGATGGGATAGTGGCAACTTCCTCGCGAGCAACAGAATCACTGATTTGCAGATGATGGGGAATCAGCTACTGATCTCCACCGAAAATGCGGGCATCAGCAGGAGAGATATGGCAACCTCCACTTGGCTTTCGAGGTGGTCTACCGGGAACGCACTGGCCTCCAATAATGTCGTTGGGACTTCAGTATCTGATGGTTGGCTACACGTTCTTGCGGGCAACACACTTCAGTCATACGAAATTTCTGCAGGAGTTTTCAGAGCTCAGGAAACCGTGCAAGGTATTGGATTACTGGATAACGCAGTTTCGATTTCGTCATGGCCCTCTGGCATTGGTTTCAGAGGACCAAGTGTTGGGATGTCAATTCTAATTGACTCTACTGGTGTGATGGCTATGCAACATGAAGATTCATCGATGGGGGTGGAATACCTAGTTAGTAGCCCGGTCACCGACCCGATGAGATTAGCAGTAAGTATAGAGGATAGTGAAGACGGTCAGATATGGGTGGCAGGCGATACAACGATTGACAGATTCAATAATTCTGGAAGAAGGTGGTCGAGCCCCATTGATGTGAGTGATTACGCTGGTCAGCAGATGCAATCCGTGACCTCAATCATTCAGGATGACTCTGGCCAGGTATGGGTCGGGACTGCCGAATCCGGACTACTGAGGTTCGATTCAGAGACTGGTACATACCAAGGAGGTATGAGCGGGCTTGGTTCTGAGAGCATCATTTCGATGTCGTATGATGACTACACGCAAATCCTTGTCGTTGGGCACCCGGAGAATGGAGTCTCGCTAGTCAATACTTCCACAATCAGTCTCACTGATACATTCGGTACTGGCGATGGTTTGGATTCAGACTTGGTAGTGGATGTTGCTTCCAGGTACGGAATAGCATACATTGCTACTCCAGACAGCGGGCTGATGAGATTGGATTTATCAGAATTACAGATCCTAGGTTCTTGGCAGTCTCTAGGAGCGGATAATCTGGAAGAAGCTCCGATAGCCGTGGACGGGGATACTGTTTACCTTGGGCTAACTGGATTCGGAATAATGGTTCTCGACAGAATCAACGGAGATATTACAGACCTTCTAACCGTTGATAATAGTGGCCTCCCAGATAATGATGTGCTGTCTTTGTACATTTTCGGTGGAGATTTAGTTGTCGGATCAAGAGTGGCGAACACGGGTGCTCAATCGAATGGTGGCCTTGCTATCTGGGATGGGGCATCTTGGGACCAGCTCGAAACTAGTATTCCGGGGTGGAATAACGACCCCTGGGAATTCAATGATATTACGAGCGATGGTTCAGATATTTACGCCGCTACAAATAGAGGTGCTTGTGCATGGGGAGATACCGGGCAGGGCACACTGGACCTACTTGAGTGCCTTACCACTGGTGGCGGTTCGGAAATGCCATCTCGACAGGTAAATACTGTCAATCTAATAGGTAATGACTCAGATGGGTATCCGATACTTTACGCCGGAACCGAAGGTGGCGCAGTAGTAGTGGACACCAGCGAGCTTGGTGGTGTTGATGGTTTTGAAATCATTGATGTTTGGACCGCCGGTGACGACACTCAGCGTGCTAAGACCGTGAAGATAGGAGAAATACTCTATCTAGGATTTGAGAATACCGGAATTGCCAGATATGACTTAGCCAATGAAGAGTGGCTTACCACTTGGGATAGCACGCAGGGATACATCGATGACGATGATGTCACTACACTGATCCCAGGTAGGCAGAGCGGGACGATGTGGGCAGGAGGAGATTTCGGACTTACCCTGATAGATGTCGTCAATGATACGGTTCTCATCGACTGGAATAGAGGATCCAATGCCAATGGCCCGGATGTTCCCTCGAGAAGTCCTGCTGAGATGGCAATAGTAGGAGATGTTCTCTACTATTCCACCCAAAGAAGTAATCAGTGGTGGGACTCCAATGATGAGGTTTACAGGATTGCGCTGAATAACAACACCTCACTATCCGCCTTGGATGCAGGTGATCAGATTGGATCCAGCTCCAAGGTATATGGTATGGGAGTGGTTGGGAACGAGCTCTGGATTGGTGTAAGACCGACCCAGTCATGGAATGATGGAGAGGGGACGATTGTCAGGTGGAACACTATCAATGAGACATGGCAGGACGATCTGGAGACCATTGGTAATGTCCAGAGAGTTAATGCTCAGCTTCTGGGTGACTGCTTCCCACTGAATTCGTCTTCCTGTGAGATGTGGGTAGCATACGGTGACAGTATTCTACGGAGATTCCAATACTCCTCCATGACGCTCTTGGATGAGTGGTCTGACTTCCCTGGTCCTGTAAGAGGAATGGAGGAGTTCCAGGGAGAGTACCTATTCGCGACAATGGACGGCATATACCGATGGAATCCCATCAACGAGACATTCGAAAACGCCTGGACAGAGAATGACGGGCTTCCGAATGACGTAGAAGACGGATTCTTCTCCATGGAGATAGTTGGAGATGACCTATGGGTGTCTTCGCATCGTCAGGCAAGCTGGAGTCCTAATGCTCAGATACTAAGCAAAAATGGTACCAGTGGTAACTGGACTACTTGGGATCTCGGCTCGGGTGATATCCCAGGAGGGTATGGGGCCGACATATTAGTTTGCGATGAAATAATCCACTTCGCAATTGGCAGGCTTTCCTGGTTTGGCAATCAAGGAGGGGTAGCTAGGTTCGACTTAGCTGACCATGACAACGACGGTATCCGCAGTGAGTGGATAGATCCTCTCACGGACAGTGGAAATAACGGACTCTCTGATGATGACCCACGCGCGCTTGCCTGCGATGATGCAAATCGTGTACTCTATGTGGGCTTTGATTCAACTGGGGTCGGGATTGATAGATTCAACTACAACACGGGGAACTTTCTACCTACTCTGACTTCAGCAGACGGGATTTCGGAAGACGAGATATTCCCAGGTGGGATGCTCCATGATGGAAATGTACTCCTGTCTGCTCACCAATATGACAACACTGGTGGAATCTCGAGAATAGTGACATCGGGAACATCTGTGTCGAGTGGACAGGTTCTGAGTCCAGGAATGGATGGATGCTCAATTGTCAGAGTTCCTGCCAATATTCCCACATACGCTATCGGAAGGTCCGGGCAAACCACTGGATTGAATCGAGTTGACATGTTAGACAGCACCGGTCTCATAGCCTCTGGTTTTGATGAGCTTGCGGGCCTCTCGAGTGGGCGGGTCGTCGAGTTCGAAGCGAACTCGACTCACGTTTGGGTTGCCTCAGCATTCGACAGTAACTCCTACTTGGCTACATCCATACTCCAGGGAGAAATCCTTCAGAGCGGATCTGTAAGATGGGATTATGGCTATAATCTGCTCGACGACGATGTGATCAGCAGTATGCATCTCGATGGAGATACAATGTGGGTTACCACAGCTGGAAGAGGGCTGTATTCCATCGACCTGATACAGAGGTCCTACTCACCTACCGCTCCTGCCCTTCACGGGCAAATGGATGGAATGATACTGGATGATGATGATGGCATGCTATACGTCGGACTGATGGGTAACGAAGGATCTGCAGCAGGCTTCCATTCATTTGACACTACTTCACTTAGCTGGGGGGATGGAAGCCTGCTCGCCGGACTTCCAAATGACATGGTAACGGACTTCGTTGGATTAGGTGACAAGATATTAACGGCTACATGGGGAGGATTAGCTGTTTTCAATACAACCTTGAATGAGTGGGAAGACCCGATAACTACGTTCGATGGACTACCGAGTTCGATATATGATCACCTGCTGATAGTCGACACGCCAACGATTGGAGAAACTATCCTGGCTGGAGGCCCTGCTGGGGTGACAATACTAGACTCTAATCTCACAGTCGTGACAAACAGAGGATTCTCTGATGGGCTTGCGGGGAACAGTGTTTCTGGTCTCTTCTATGCAGACAGCATCAGTAGGCAGGTAACAGACGAAAACGGTGTGACGGTAACTGAGTATCACGATGAATCAGTATTCATTTCTCATAACGGACAGGGGGCCACGCGGCCGGGAGTTGTTGCATGGGATATAGCCACAGATATGGTTAACGGAACTTATCAGATCGATAAGATTCCCAGCAATGACGTTCGATCAATCGCAGCGGATGACTGGGGAGTCCACATAGCCACAGACATCTCTCCGATAGTCCACTGGAATTCATCCTCGCTAGACATGGAGGTTGGGGCCCCTACAAATTCGATGATGTCATGGCCTCCGAGTGAACTGGTATCCCACGGCGGGAATTTAGTCATGATCAGTCCAGGTGGAATAGATGTGATGAGTAGTGCTGGAGACCACCTGGTGAAATCACAATCAGGCCTATTCTCAGACCCAAGGGGAGCACATGTCAGTGACAACGGCCTCTATCTGGTGTCGGATGATGGGCTTCACCACTTCAAACCAGTTGATGGTCTTGTTGAGTCGGATATTAGTGGACAAAGAAATGCAAACCCTCTGAATATCATCATTGGAGACAGGACTTGGTCGGAAGTCAATGAAACGGCTAGGCCCGGGATGAGTACTGTCTTGGTGAATGATGAGCAACCCATTGATATTCCATTAATGTCTGATTCGGTTCTTCCGGGCAGGCTTCCAATGAATCCCCTTGCGATGACCCTGTCTTCACCAGAAGCTGGGGCTTGGGTCTGGGCGAGATCATCATTCCTCAACTATTCTGGGAGCTGGGATATGCAGACGACGAACCCCGGGATACAGTCAGCTTTCCAGTCCGCAATATCTCAAGTTGGACCGGGTTATTCTTCTGCTGAGACGCATATTCAGTTGCAATCACCCAGTGACGGTAAAATGAAAGTTAGGATCACTTATGACTGGGAGAGGATTGAGGTTCCCACAAACATAGTCAATATTACTGATAGGCCTAATGATGGGGGCGGAGTCTTGGAAATAACCTGGCTACCTGCTGAAGATGCCGCATGGAGCGGTTACAGGATTTTCGTTTGGGACGCGACAGGAAGAGAGGACTGGAACCCAAGTGAGGATGAGCTAGATGACTTCTCCACTTACATCACAATTCCATTCTGGTCACAGACTTCTGTTATGGTTACAGAGGCGGATAATGACGGGGTCACTGAGGCGTTGTCCGATGACAGATTATACAGGGCCGCCATAGCAATAGAGTACCCAGATGGGACAATAGGGGATGCGATTGCGTGGCCAGGTAGTGTCACTCCAACTGATGAGATGCCTAGTCCTCCGGAGTGGTTGGTTGCTGAGGCAATATCTGGGGGAACTGCAGGGAGTCTTGTCGTCGAGTGGTCTATGTGCGAAGAGCTAGATCCAGGAAGTACCAGGATATGGGCTGCTGAACAGGATATCACAAATGCTATTGCTCTCACTGGAGAGGTAGACATACCATTCTCTTCAGGTAACTCTACGGTAATGGAACTGTCCCCTCAGAGAGTGTACTGGTTTGCCGCCGCTTGTGTTGATGCTTCTGGGCAATACGACCCGAGCAATGTCACTACCTTCGGGCCAGTCACCACAGCAGGTGGTCTAAACGATGGCATCGCACCCTCGATGATACTGGGGACTACTGCTGAGGACGTTCTAGAAGATGAGGGGGGTAGGATTGAGGTTGCTTGGGATATTAACGAAGAGGAAGACTGCTCATTCTACACAGTTTATGCCCTTCCTGCATCTGGTTGGCAACCTCCCAGTACAGTTGACGGATGGCCTGTGGCAGAATTTATTCCAGATTGTAGCATAAGCGAAGTGATTATTGACTCACTTGGTTCATCTCCTTTGCAAGATGGAGTAACATATTGGATCGGAGTAGTTGCAACTGACGACTGGGGTAACTCAAATGTAAATTCGGTTATCGTAGTTGAGGCCACACCAGAGGCGGATCAAGAAGGCTCTTCCAATGCGCCTGATAGGGTAGAGGGATTGATCGCTTGGGACCACCCAGAGGACGATGGGACCAAGATTGACATAGTATGGAATAGATCAACGGCACCCGACTTCAGCTACTACACAGTGTGGGTGTCTGATTACCCCCTAAATGATTTGAGTGGACTGAGTGAAGTATGCACAAACGATCCTTCCTCATGCAATCTAATTGTAGTCGATCAGAGGCAGATCGGAGGCATACTCCAGTTACAGATGACCATAGAAGAGGCCATGTACGGAAACTCAGTAGATTCACTTGAGATTTCTCCCATAGTACCGGATATTCCACTATATGTCGCAGTAACAGTTCATGATATCAAGGGAAATGTTTTCCTGACTGGTCTTGACGATCATATTTCGATAGTAACACCTGTTGATAACAGAGGGGACATTACCCCCCCTGACAGGCTGATAGCCCCCATACTGGGAGAGAGATTGGGGGATGATGGGGATGGTATGTTTGTTACATTCCAAGAGAGTATGGCCTCAGACTTGTATGAATATCTGGTATTCGCCGACGTAGTTCCTTTTTCAGATGCTAGCAACATGAATCCAGTAGCTGTAGTTGAGAGGAGCTCTCAACTGCCGATCACAATAGAAGAACTGTCGGATGGGAGAAGTCTTGCTCCATCAATAATGACGTGGGTCACGGTAGTTCCAGTGGACTCTTCAGGAAATGCTTGGCTAACCAATCTTAGGACCTCATCAATAGCACTGGTCGATGAGAACAGTCTCGATCCAGGCTTGCATCTGCCAGAGGTTACTGGAGTACGCGGATACTGGGATAGTTCCGGTTCACAAATTGACATAACTTGGGATCTCAGTCAGGATCCTCAGGTTCAATCATATCGAGTATTTGTAAGTCTCGATCCATTCGAGGACGTCAGAAATGCTACCCAAGTTAGCTCCATGATAGATGGAAGCTCGAAGGAAGTGATGGGTAACCTGCTGATTCTGAATTGGTTTGATGGGGAGCCCTTGGACAATACCCTGTCCTACTGGGTCGTCGTGGTGGCGTTCGATGGAGAGGTTAACAGGTTGGCAGTCGATCCATTACAGATTCTGCCATGGTCGGAGAGCTCATTCGGCTCTTCCGAGGATGGGGGAGGCGAAGAAGGAGCATCATGGATTGAACAGCTAATGAGTGGGGATATGAACACACTGATAGCCCTGTTATCGGCTCTGATGATTTTGGCTGGAGCTGTACTATTCATTAGACCAAGGAAGGATTCTGCACCTCAACCTTGGGAGATGGGTGCTCTCGAAGTTGAGCTGGAGGAACAGATGATGAGGGAGTCTTCGGGGTTAACTGATGAAGAAGAGTTTGGACTAGATGACTTGGAGATTTCTTCTGATTCATTCGGAGAAGAGCCTGACTCACCGTCAGTGAGTTACGATGGAATGGGAGAGGATGCCATGGTACAACCGATTGGAGGGGAGTACACCGGAGTCATTAGAGAGGCTTCAGCGGAAGTGGCTGATGAGCTTCTAGGAGTAGAAGATGACGGCGAATTGGATATCGATGATCTCGACGATTTAGCTGATGGGTTGGATTTTGAGGATCTAGATGATCTCGCAGAAGGACTTGATGACGATGATGACTTAGACCCCTCCCAGATCGATGACATAATTTGATTTATCGAAGAGCTTGAATTTGCAACCCTCTCTCGGAGGCCATGACTGCCTCCGACGGTCCAGAGTCCTTCGTTTGGTCGGCAATAGGCTGGGATGGGGGGAATTGCCTAATGTCCCCAGAGCTTCACTTTGAAAGAATGATTAGGCATGCTGGGAAGCTGGGCTTGAAATGCCCTCCTGACCTGTCAGACAGAGTGTTCTCAAAGCTAGGAGGAGTAAGCCCTCCAGAAGAACGGAATGAGTGTTCTGACCAGGATCCATTCCTTCTAATCGTTAAGGTGACATCAGGAGGAGAAATCATCTTGCAGGGGTCGGAAAACAGGACATGGCCCGAGACACCATTGTTCGCGATATCACTTGGTGCTCCTGTTTGGGACGATGACATTAGAGGAACAAAACACGGAGACTACCAGCCATATCGTGATGCTAGAGAAGTTGCAATAAGCAATGGTGCTGATATTGGCCTTCTCTTCGAGAATGGGAATCTGATTGACGGTGATAGATGTACCCCTCTGCTTCTCGACAGTGATGGGGTAGCATACCATCCAAGGCACTGTGATGGGGCACTGGATTCGGTATCTCTGCAGGTAATCAAGCCATTTCTGGAGAGTTCGGGAATTCCTGTAAGGGGTGCCAAAATAACACTTGGAATGATTACTAGATGCTCTGAGATGATTGTTTGTG
>CAXHFZ010000005.1:0-16378 GCA_964016325.1 uncultured Candidatus Poseidoniales archaeon
ACATAACGTCCGTACAAGCCTTAGATTATGTCACTAAAATTGACAACTTCTCATTCGGAACTAGGCTGGTGAATAAATGGGTAGGTGGAGTCATTATGAGGATGGTGGGAAAGTCCAGAGCAAAGATGTTCGAACTACCTCCTAGAGAAAACCTAGAGTTTCAACTAGATCACATGTCCAGTGGCATTAAGACCGATTTTTTTGGCGGAGAGGAACCCAATGGGGCTGACTTCGCGAACTTTGGAATTTTGAGGTCAATGGAGGGATTGTATGGCTTTGATATCGTCGAGGGGCACTCTAAAGTTTGGCCATGGTATCAAAGAATGAAGATCTCTTCGGGAATATGACCTACTCTTCAGATAGCTTGGACTCTATCTTCGTAAGAATATCCCTAATTTCAATCAGGACATCACTGGATTCGGTTGTTTGCATGGGTTGTTGAGCTGGTGTGGTTACGAGAGAGTCCCTCTGTCTGAGGACGAGGTCACGGAACTCGTTGGCATTCTTCACCCCAGTTAGTATGAAAGGGGCCGCGCCAGCAGTCTCGAACTGCATCCTAACGACACCAAAGGCACTGAGAATGGGGCCCTCATGGATTGACACATCGGTTAGCTTATCCAAAGCGATATTCTGCTGCTTCTTGAACATCCACCCCATTCGCATGTTGAGCGAACGTTCTGTGAGGGCTCCGCTCATATGTTCGTACTGCTTCTGGTGAACAAGCCACCCGAAAGGAATCCAGATCGGCATTAGTATGATTCCGACCACTGAAGCCAGAAGTCCCAAGTTTGCGGACATCCACCAGTAGATGATAATCTTCCTGTCGAACTCGACGGCCATCATCTGGCCACTATCAGCATAGCTGGTCTGGGTTTGTGAGAGTTCGTCCATGAAATGACCGGGGTGTGACCCATAATTGAAGTCAGCGGTCAGTTCTATTGAACACAGGAATAGGCTTCATCTTATGGGAATTTGCCTTATTGAGTTCCATGTATCTTACCATTACCTTTCTCTGCCTTTCACTTTGCTCCTCTTCTGAAGGGTTCTCAATTTCCCTCATAGCCCACTCTAGTTCCTCATATGTAGCTCCTATCTGTTCCTCGTCGGTCCTTCCATCTGCCCAGAGTCCATCGGTTGGTGCGGCCTCCTGAATTTCTTGGATGATGCCAAGAGAGGATGCTAGTGAGAAAACCTCTGACTTGTACAAATCTGCGATTGGTGAGATATCGACTCCTCCGTCTCCGTATTTGGTGTAAAAACCTACTCCGAAGTCCTCTACTTTATTGCCCGTACCCACTACTATTCCCTCATTTGAGGCAGCGAAGGCATACAAAGTGGCCATTCTCAATCTCGCACGGGTATTAGCAAGTGCCATCTCGGAATTCCCCTTTGAACCCAGAGCGAGGGAAATTGAGTCGAAAGTCTCAGATAAATCAATAATGTCTGTTTCGACATTATTCCAATTTGACTTCAACCAATTACAATGCGATAAGGAGAGATCATTTTGTGATTTCCGTTGATGAATAGGCATGCTAAGTGCTATGGTCCTCAATCCGGTTTCTGCGCACAAGGTTGATGTGACCGCAGAATCTACTCCTCCTGAAACGCCGATTACCAGGGTTGAGATCTCGTTCTCTTTAGCATAATCAGATATCCATTTCACGATCCTGCCTGCCAACTCGGGGTAAGACTTCATAATATCAATAACCTATTGTTCATTTGCTTCAAAGCCTGTGCTTTGAATAATTTTTATTATTTCTCGAGGGAGAATAGTCTCATCTGCCACGATAACACCAGAATTAGAATTATGAGATATTTTTGCCTCAATAATTCCCGGGTTGCTCAACAATACTGAGGAGACCCTGCCAGAACAACCATCACAGGTCATTCCTCTGATGTGCATGGTGTAGGTTCTGTCTACCATGAATAGCGCTCCCTCTCCTCTGATTTTAAGTGTCGCATTACCCTGTCTGGCCAGTTGGTTTCCATCTCTTCAGAAGAAGTGAGTTTGCCACTACACTGACTGAAGAGAGAGACATAGCGGCTGCGGCGAAGGCGGGGGGCAATAGTATTCCAGTCCATGGGAATAAAACGCCCATGGCAAGAGGGATCCCTATGAGGTTGTACACGAAGGCCCAAACTAAGTTACTCCTTATTTTTTTCATGGTTGATCGGCCCAGATCCAAGGAAGCCACGGCATCTGATAGGTCATTACGAACTAGAACAATGTCTGCACTTTCTAGAGCTATTTCACTTCCAGCTCCCATTGCTATGCCTACATCGGCTATAGTCAAAGCTGCTGCATCGTTAATTCCGTCACCAATCATTGCAACCGTCCCCTCCTTCTGTAATCGACGTATTTGTTCTGCCTTCTCATCTGGTTTCACTTGGGACAAAATTGTATTTATCCCCACTGAGTTTGCAACCGCTTTTGCCACTTCATGACGATCTCCGGTGAGCATTACGACGTCAATCCCTCTTCGCTGTAGACTCCTGATAGAGGATGATGAGTTGGGTCTGACTTTGTCGGATAATTCTATCCATCCGAGGACGTTTTTATCCTCAGCGACCAAGACTATGATATTGCCCTCGCCTGCTCCAGAGGATATTGATTCCTTTACTATGTCTGGGACTTCGATTTCAAGCTTTTTCATCATTTCTAAATTACCAACTGCCACTAAAGAAGAATTCAGTTTACCGCTGATTCCTAACCCTGGATGTGTTTTAATGACATCTATTTTGGATGGCTGGCATCCGAGTTCCTCAGATACCATACGAATCGCTGAAGAAATAGGATGATTGGATTCTAATTCGAGGCCTGACGAAATCGAAACTAAGTCTTCCTTAGTACCATAAACGGTGGTTATCCTTTCGACTCTCGGATTACCCTCCGTTATTGTGCCTGTTTTGTCGAGTACAACAATAGATGTTGAATGTGCTCTTTCCAGTGCTTCAATTCCCTTAATCAGAAGTCCGTATTTAGCTCCCTGACCAGTGCCCACGACTAATGCTGTAGGAGTCGCTAATCCCAGAGCACAGGGGCACGCTATTACTAGGGTACTAACTAAAACCATCACAGAAATCTCAGCACTCGTCATTGTTGAGTTATGCGCGATGTTATCTCCATATTGAAGCCAGAAGATAGAAGAAAGGAGTGCAGCTAGTACAACTAATGGGACGAAGATTTCAGAAACTCTGTCTACCAATCTTTGTATTGGGGCTTTTCCAGACTGTGCCTCATTAACAAGGTCTATGACTCCCGCTAGCATAGTGTCTTGTGCAAGAGAAGTTGTGCGGATTAGAATAGTGCTATCGGTAACTATAGTTCCTGCAACTACAACATCTCCGACTTGTTTCGGCACTGGAAGGGATTCCCCGGTCATCATAGATTCGTCTAATGACGCTAGACCTTTCTCCACTACGCCATCTAAAGGAATGGTCTCCCCCGCTAGAACTCTCAAAAGAGATCCTCTCGGCACTAATTCGACCGGAGATAGCGATGTTTCTTCATTATCGATGACTGTCGCAGTTTTTGGTTGAATTTTCATCAAACTGTGTACTGAGTCGGTGGCCTTCAACTTGGCTCTAGACTCAAGATAGTTTCCTAGCAATACAAATGCGATGATGAAGGAGGCCCCATCAAAGAATACATGAGTTGATGCTGAAAAAATTTCCGGAAGAAACGGAATTATGGGAGAAAGGGTGACGGCTGATGACCACAGAATTGCGACTGTTGTTCCCAGGTGAACTAGAACGTCCATGTTTGCAGTCCCTCGACGAATTGATGCCCAAGCTCTGTAGTGAAATTCTGCCCCTGAGTACGTGTATATTAGAAGTGAGAATGTCATTGCCATCAACAAGCGGACATTGAGTGACTTGAAGGAGCCGAAATCATCTATTACCATTGTCAAGAGAAATACGGGAATTGAAAGACCGAGTGCCAAAATCACACGCTTTAGTTGACTCGTTACTTCATTCTCCCTATTTTCCCTATTCTTGATAGCAGAAACGTTCTTTTTTGCTCCAAATCCTGCCTTTTCTATTACTTCTATGCAGGTATCCAAATCATATGCCGTCGCATTTTTTCCAAAGATTATCTTTACATTTTCCAAGGGAAGGTTTACAGAAGATCTTTCAACTATATCGAGCTTATTTAACACACGCTCTACAGTGGAGGCACATGTTGCACATGTCATCCCAGTGACAGTCAGATAAGTGTCGTTAGCTTCCATTGTAAACTCCTCCATCTGTGGAACATTAAATCAACTGGCAATTTCCTTCATCGAGCATTATACACCCACAATCACGATTACACATCCACCCAATTGGGTCCCATCCTTTCCCCCCATCTGCTCTTGAGTATATTCGTTTCATCTTGCACCCGCAACTGCATAGTCTTGCAGATACCCTAGCCATTGCCTGTTCGAATAATGTGGTCGATATAAATCCATTTATTGACTACAATAAAATCCAACACAACTTGAGAGCTAACGTTATGTTTCAATTTCATCTCCCCTTAACTTCAAGAAAACCTTGCATCACGCAACGTCATGGTAGTGCCCGAGCCTGCGGGTGAGTTTGATCCAGTTGCCCTTGAGAGCTCCTTGATGGATACGTGGAGAGTCGAGGGGACTTTTGCCAAATCTATTGAGTCGAGGAGGGGACATGGGTCCGCTTTCACATTTCTCGAAGGGCCCCCCACTGCCAATGGGAAGCCTGGTATCCATCATGTAATTTCAAGACTGTTTAAGGACATGGTTTGCAGATGGAAGACAATGCAGGGGCATGTGGTTGAAAGGAAGGCAGGTTGGGACACCCATGGCCTGCCGGTAGAGATTGAGGTCCAGAAGCAACTAAACCTAATGTCCAACGAAGAGATTGAAGCTTATGGCATGAAAGAATTCAACGAGAAATGTAAGGAGAGCGTGTGGACCTACGAGGAGACTTGGAGAGAAATGACAGAGAGAATGGGTTTCTGGGTCGACCTTGACGATCCCTATGTAACTCTGCATGACCAATACATAGAATCGGCATGGTGGTCATTGAAGCAGATGTTCGATAAGGGGCTTCTATTTAGGGGCCATAAGGTTCTACCATATTGCCCTCAGACGGGAACTAGCTACTCTAGCCACGAAGTTTCCCTGGGTTACAAAGAGGTTACCGAGCCTGCAGTATTTGTGAAATTTAAGCTTCTGGAGGATGGAGCTTCTGTATTGGCTTGGACTACTACTCCTTGGACACTTCCGGGTAATGTAGGTCTTGCAGTTGGTCCAGATGTAACCTACTGCAGAGTGAAGATAACCTCTGGTCCGTCTGATTCTTGGGAAGGCAGAGGAGGGGCTGAGGTTGGCGAAGAGTTGATTCTGGCCAAGGACCTGATTGGTAATGTATTGAGAAACCACATCGAGGTATTGGACGAGTTTCCTGGTTCAGAGATAATTGGAAAATCATACAATCCACTTTTTCCGGGAGCCATTGATGGAGAGGGGCATCCATCCGCGTGGACCATAGTGGGGGCGGACTTTGTCACTACCACTGATGGAACCGGGGTTGTGCATACCGCGGTTATGTATGGCGAGGACGACTACAGTCTTGGCATGGAAGTCGGATTTCCAGCGCAACATACCGTAGGGATGGACGGCAAATTTATCGAAGGGACCCACGGTGATATTGATGGGAAAAATGTCAAACAGTGCGATGACATTATTATTGATCTACTGGAGGAGGAAGGGCTCCTTTACAGAGAGCACTCGTACACTCACGATTATCCTCACTGTTGGAGGACAGATCATCCGTTGTTGTACTATGCAATGGATAGCTGGTTCGTTAGAATGACTGCAGTGAAAGAACAGATACTAAAATACAACTCAGAGGTTGAATGGGCACCTGAGTGGACTGGATCAAAAAGAATGGGGGAATGGCTATCCAACATCAAGGACTGGGCGATCAGTAGGGAAAGATACTGGGGGACCCCTCTTCCAGTCTGGATTTGCAAGAAGTGCGGGAGTGAACACTGTGTTGGGAGTGTAGAAGAGCTCTCAGAAATGAAGACTGAATCCTCGGATATGCCGCCGGAACTACACAGACCGTATGTTGATGAGATTACCCTATCTTGCCCGCAAGTGGAATGCGATGGCGAGATGATTAGGGAACCCTATGTAATGGATTGTTGGTTTGACTCTGGTTGTGCGTCGTTCGCTCAATGGCACTACCCCTTTGAAAATGAGGACAAGTTTGATGCCTCTTTCCCGGTTGATTACATTTGTGAAGCAGTAGATCAAACCAGAGGTTGGTTCTATTCCTTGATGGCGGTTTCCACAACAGTTTTCGATAGCATATGCTATCGTAGATGCCTTTCTCTGGGCCATATTCTCGATAAGGATGGGAAGAAGATGAGTAAGTCGAAGGGGAATGTCGTGAATCCCTGGGACCACTTCAACAAGGAAGGCGCTGATTCAATTAGATGGTATATGACAACTCAGAGTGCCCCTTGGTCGCCTACGAACTTTGATCCACATGGGGTGAGAGAGTCTTATGCGAAGATGTTTTTGACATTGTGGAATGTATACAAGTTCCATGCCGATTACGCCTCGCTCGATGGATTTGATCCTGGTAACGAGGACACATTTATCCCTCTAGAACAGAGAAGCCATCTTGACAGATGGATTTTATCGAAGGCTTCATCGATGGCACAGGGATATCATGATAAATTCGTTCGATGGGACTTTCATAAAGCTGGAAGGGATTTAGAGGCATTCGTAGTTAATGATCTTTCAAACTGGTATGTTAGAAGGTCACGAAGGAGGCTATGGAATGAAGTGGATAGTATGGACAAACATTCTTGTCAGAACACACTCCATGAGGTTTTACTGATAGTTTGTAGGCTTATGGCCCCTGTTTCTCCTTTCGTATCTGACGCGATACACAGGGGGCTGAACGGGACGTCTGTTCACTTGGCGGATTGGCCTGTTGGTTCTGATATTATTGAGAGTTCTCTTCCTCCCGTTGATCCCTTGATAGAAATGGAAATGGAGTTGGTTAGGTCAATTGCTGAAGCGGGCAGGAGAGTAAGAGTAGATGCTGGCAGGAGGAAGAGGCTTCCATGTAGATCTGGATGGATAGTAGGAGGTCCTGACCTCTCGGGCTTCCATGAAATTCTCTCAGAGGAGCTTAATGTTGAGGAAATCAGAGTTGCAGAAGACTTGGATGCTTTCCAGAAGATCGAAATTATGCCTAACAGGAAGTCACTCGGAGCCAAGTGTAGAGCTGACCTTCCAAAAGTCCTCTCTGAGTTACGAATGATTGATGCAGAGTCATTGCTACTAGAGATTGAGGCTGGAATTGCTGCTGTCGGAGGGTATGATATCAATGAGAGTGATATTGACATAAGGAGAGTTGAAAGGGAGGGTTTTGCAGCGGAAACGCTCTCGGGAGATTATGGAGATGTCTCCCTGGTTCTAGATATGGAAATTGATGAGGATCTCCTTTCCAAGGGCCTTTCCAGAGATATAATCAGGAGAATTCAGGCTAAAAGAAAGGATTTGGACCTAGATATTGAGGCGACTATAAATCTTAGCGTTTGGATCGAAGATGGTAAATTATCCGATCGAGACTGGGGGCGAATAGTATCTGAGACTCGTTCAGAGAAAGCATACCTGAACGAGGGTATGGCCAATGATAACTCCATAGAATTCGAAGTAGATGGAGTGAAGATATCTGTCCATATCGAGAGAACTTGATACCAGTCTATCTCTATAATGTTTGAGATTTTGCTATGTATCCTGGTGGCACTAATAACTCCACTGAGAACAATGGATCAGGGTCGGTAGAATCCTGATACGCTATGAATGAGCCACCATCTGGAAGGATCCCCATGCTAGCGAAGTCGAATCTGATGTCATTTCCTGCTCCGGATGTCGAGTCAAGATCGCCTTGCCCAATATAGGTCCTTGAGTCTGGAACCATACTCTCGGAGAAGTCCCTGACATGCCAGGCTATATCGACATCGGGCCCTGAGAAGCTCTGATACCTTACATTGAGAACGAATAAGTCGTGCAATCCATTGGAGTGAAATTCCCACTCTTCCAATCCTGTGGCCTCTGTTGAGAGATCATATGATTGGTTCTCCCATGTCTCCCCTCCATCCCAAGAGAGCATATGGGTGAGGTTAGAATTACTCGTGGTGACGCAATGTAGGGCTGTTGATGAATCAAATGCACAATACTGAGATGGTAGGGAATTACCACCTAATGTAACTCCTGTCCACCAATTGAGCGAGGTATCGAGAAACGCATCACTGCCATCAATGAAGTAGTCTGGGAAGTACAGACCTCCTGAGGGAACCGGGAAGGCCCTCATCTCTTTATGGGGCTTAGTGAAATCCCACTCAGGGCCCAGTTCAGATGGAGTTAAATCTACTTCCATTATATCCAAACCAGCATCCCTGTCTGGGAAGCCAAAGTATTCGTAATTTAGTCCATCAGTGGAAATCTGGCCTCCCACATTCTGTACTTGATGCCAGAAGTTGGAAATTACGAGACTAGCCCATGGACCATTGCCGTAGAGTCCGCCGTTAATCGGGCCTATTACTTCAACTTGCCAAGAGCGATCATAGAAAGGCTCTGGAGTTCGGTTGAAACACCAACTCCACTCTTCGTCTTCGGCATCATAGAAGAACGCATAGAATTGATCGGCGCCACTCGCACTTGGATATGGGAACCACCCCATGGAAATAATATCCCCATTGGTCGCCTGGACTATACTTCCCTCTCCCAGCCCCTCCTGTCCAGGTACTGTTGGCTTGGGCTCCATGCACCCCAGCTGCGAAAATATTGAGGGTTGATACTCCTGCCATGTATGCCCCCTATCTTCGGACCAGGTGGGATACTCCCCTCCAAAATTCATTATCCAGCCCTCCTTGGTAGCGGCGAGGTAGTGCTCACAGCAATTACCTCCCTCAACGTTCCCAAAAACAGCCCATTTGTTGCCAGTCTCGTCCCAGATTTCGTTCGAGAAAGGCTCTCCGATTGTGAAATTTCTCACACACGGAGTACTGAAACAGGAGTCTGTGTAACTCATTGGATCATCGATAAATTCCATTTCTTCGTACCATTCTGGGTAAGGGACACTCAGATTCTCAATAATTGCATCATGTATACATCCAGACAGGGAAACGGAGGAGAACATGATTGTGACGAGTGCGACACAGGTTGCCCTAATGCCAGACATGTAGCTGGGCAGAAATAGTGCTATTTTGCACTTCGCCCTCAATGCTCCTGTATAGTTGGGTTGAAGACATGTCATTCTATCGGCATATCATGCGCGCCGGTTCACTTGTCGTGACTACGTTGATGATTCTGGTCGTATCATCGCCGATTATCACTACTTCAGCGCAGGGTGCGGGGGAAACGGTGATTATTAACGAGATATACGTATCTCCAAATAGCGAGGAGTATGGGGGTATAGATTGGAATGGAGATGGAGAAATTGGAAGGTTCTCTAACCAGTTCCTGGAATTGCACAACCCCACTGATTCTGCAATAGACATAGGGGGATGGTGGATAGATGATTTGGAGAACGGAGGTTCGCCAATGTGCAGTATAGCTTGGGGGACTGTCATTGAGCCTGGTGCCTATGTTGTGTTCTACAGAGCACAGACCAATATTGAGTTTGATTATTGGGAGGGAGATACGGTTACAATTAGCAATGACGAGGGTTTGGAGATAGACTCTGTAAGCTATCCATCCGAAGACTCTGACTTTGGGGTACCATATGGCTATGGGGGCGACGGAAGTTGGGCAAAGCTATCCGATTCCAGCCCTACTCCTGGAGGAGCTAACGATCAAGAATGGGTCGGCGTTAACCACCTAATGGGGAACTGCTACCCACCAGAGGACCACATCCACAGGGGAGAGTATATCCTGGAGGGTAGAGTAGTAACTATGGAATCCCAGACTGATGTTATTGACGATGGCAGGATACTCATACGAGATGGAGTCATCGAGGAGGTTTGGAGTTCCTCAGAGCCAACTCCAAGTTCAGCCGAGGGAGTAGTTTCAATACCTACTAGTGGCACGATATATCCAGGTTTCATTGACCCTCATAACCATGCTCATTACAATATCATCCCACTATGGGACCATGGGACAGATGGCTGGCAGAACAGGTATCAATGGCAGGCTGATGACGCATATCGTGATGCCAAGGATGTTGGCTGCTCTACATCTGATTCATCAACTA
The DNA here is from genome assembly GCA_964016325.1 of uncultured Candidatus Poseidoniales archaeon. Taxonomy (GTDB): domain Archaea; phylum Thermoplasmatota; class Poseidoniia; order Poseidoniales; family Thalassarchaeaceae; genus MGIIb-O5. Next base: position 10,240 of record CAXHFZ010000005.1, read on the forward strand.
TGAGATTCGCAGAACTGAGGGCTATTGCAGGTGGGAATACCGCTATACAAGGAAGCTCGACCTCAAATAAGGATACTTTCCAAACAATGCTAGCCAGAAATATCGAGTACTACAACTTCGGAAAGGACCAAATCCATACTAAGGTGACAGAGATTGATTCCGACTATGAGGGCAATCACATCAAGCAAGGCAATTCAAATGGCAATCTGGATGCATGGTTCATACATTTGGCAGAGGGCATCGATGAGTCAAGTAGATCGGAGTTTGATATCTTGGTCCAGAATGACTTGCTCGTAGAGGAGATAGTCATCATTCACGGAACAGGACTAACCCAACCTGAGTTCTCTGCTTTGGGCGATGTAGGAGGTAGTCTCGCTTGGTCACCGACCTCAAATCTCCTACTATACGGGGAGACGACTGATATCTACACTGCCAAATCAGAGGGAGTGAATATCATGATTGGGCCTGACTGGAGTCCGTCAGGATCTAAGAGTTCTATGCACGAACTGAAGATTGCTGATTGGTGGGACAGGAATGTTCTCGGAGATATTTTCTCCGATTACGAGTTGGTTCAAACGATTACTACCAATGTAGTTGATGCTATTGGATGGTCAGATCACACCGGTAGAATCCAAAGTGGCCTTGTAGCGGACTTAGTTGTCTTGGATACATTTGAAGCCGACCCATATAGGAACGTGATTGAAGCGATCGATCCCGATGTTAGATTGGTAGTCGTAGGGGGCCTGCCAGTGTTCGGCGATGTGGACATCATGCAGGCATTAGATGATGAAGTCGAGATAATACAGGGAGACGGATTCAGAAAAGCTGTTGACATTACCTATGATGGGGTTCCCGAGGCCCAGCAGACCTTCTCAGAAATGATGGAATATCTTAGCGGGTGTAACGAGGGAAAGGACGTTCCCATTGAATATCTATTCACCATGGGCGATGACCGTTATTTCGATGTCCTGAATAGGACTCCTTCTTTCCAAAATGGAAGGAGCATAGATTTGTGGACAGAATTCTACGACGTTGAATTAGATGAAGACGGCCATAGGATTGGAGGGACCGTGGGTGGAGCAGAACCGATTGCTACGGATATTTCGCAGGAGGGCGGAGATCCAACAGTACCTCGTCCAGTACTTCCAGACTTCTTGAATAGCTTTGGACCAAGAGGGGGATACATAGCCCACCCCACTTCTCTGGAGGAAGGGGTCCACCTGGAGGAGTGCCTTTCGGAACATCCATCGCTAACAGATAGGGATGGCGAGCAGATTCTCTGTGGTTCGATACTTATCGTTATGGAAGAAACGGAGGAGTGCATAATTTCAGGGGAGTCATCATTCTGTATGCTAGACGTATCTGAAGCATTCACAGTACCTGGAAGGATATGTACTGATGCTGGAGTCTATCCCGAGGAAGTTAGTTGCAGACACAACGTGGAGTATATACAGAATACTGGTACCGACACACCTTTGCTGGAGGAAGACCGGGGAAGTAGTGATGGATTTTTCACTCCAAGTGTTGTAATAGGAATCATCCTTCTTGCCTCTTTTGTGGCTCTCTTGAGAAAGACTGCTTTCGGATCACTGATACGAGATGAAGAATGAGATGGTACAGTTATACTAGCTTAATCTCCATTTTGTGCCTTCTGGGCCATCCTCAACTACTACTCCAATTTCGGTAAGCTCGTCCCTTATCCTATCTGACTCTGACCAATTTTTTGAGGCCCTCGCAGATTCTCTCATCTCTAGTAATGATTCTACTTTTGCAGATATTTCGGACCTCCTTGAGATTTTATCCTCATGTAAAGAAATCGCTACACTTGGAGTTGGCAGAATTCCCAGAACTTCTCCCGCAAATTCCTCTAGCCACTGCACATGGGCTGACATTAGATGATGGCCTTTCTCGCCTGAGTCAATTAACGATGTGAGTGATTTCACTACAGACTGGACCTCTACCAAAGCAATACGGGTATTGAAGTCGTCATCCATACCGGACCTAATTCTACGAGTGGCTTCAACGAGATCTTCAATTCCTGAATAGTCAATCCTCATTCCTTCAGAGTAGTATAGTGCTTCAGAATACGAGCTAATCAACCTACCATGATGAGAGATTGAGTCATCAATCATGATGGAATTGAAATCTACAGGCTGCCTGTATGGAGCATTAATCAGAGCATATCTGAGTACAAGAGGTTCGATTTTCTCTAATGCGTCATTGACTGTCCAGAAATTACCGACAGATTTACTCATCTTCTCTCCATCGATATTTATCATACCATTATGTAGCCAATACTGGACTACTGGATCATGCCCCAGACAACACTCGGACTGGAAAATCTCTGCCTCGTGATGAGGGAATATTAGATCAGAACCCCCTCCATGGATATCGAATTTCTCCCCCAGATGCTTGAGCGACATTGCTGAACATTCAATATGCCATCCTGGCCTTCCATTTCCCCACGGACTCTCCCAATTAGGCTCTCCTTCCTTGGCTAATTTCCAAAGTGCGAAGTCCCTATGATCTCTCTTTCCCGAACCGGTATTATCGACCCTCCCCCCAGCTCCTTTCCTAACCATGTCCAATGTCTGTCCGGTTAGCACGCCGTATTTTTCCGGAGCTGTTTCTATCTCGAAATAAACACCATCCTCTGCCTCATAGGCATGTTTCTTATCAATCAAATCTTGAATCATCTGGACTATTTCTGGAATGGTCTCAGTAACTCTGGGATATGCATCAGCCCTTAACACATTGAGAGCATCCATTACCGTGAAATAATCTTCTATGTTCCTATTAGCTACTTCAAGAAAGTCAACCCCCTCCTCAAGCGAAACAGAGATTATCTTGTCATCGATATCTGTGAAGTTTGAGATGTAATTGACTTTGAATCCACTCTTTCGGAGCCATCTAACAATTATGTCGAATGCGATGGCCTGTCTGGCATGACCTATATGGCTAGGGGAATAGGGGGTTATGCCGCACGCATATATCCCCACTTGGCCCTCAACCAGAGGTTTGAAAACACGCTTTGAACGAGATCGCGTGTCGTAAACCCTGAGCGTCATGGTACCATCTAGAGGGCTTGCCATCATCAACTTCTCGCAGCTTCTACGAGTGCGGAGAAGAGTAGGTCATGCCCATAACGCTCCGGATGCCATTGGACGCCTAAGCAGAATTTCTTATCCCTTCTCTCGACTGCTTCAATCAGACCATCGTGCCCAGCTACTGCTGATATTGAGAGTGATCCTGGATCTGACACCCCTTGGTGATGAGCTGAGTTGACAGAGAATGTCGTACCCATCAAACCGCAAAGTAAGGAGTCCTCTTCGACGATTACGGGATGCTCTGTCGAAGTCCCATCATAGCCTCCGTGTCCCTCATGACCGGGCGTATCATCAAGGTGCTGATGAAGAGACCCGCCATGAGCAACACTGAGTATCTGCATTCCCCTGCAGACTCCGAGTAAAGGTAAATCTCTTTCCAATGCTTCGGAAATTAGGCCAATCTCAGTCTCGTCTTGATTGGGGTAGAACTCTACTGTCATTGGCCCTGGTTCTTGACCGTATTGCTCCGGAGAAATATCTGGGCCACCGGAGATAATGAGGCCATCAATGGACTCCATCAAGTCTGTCATATCCCCAGCTGGAGGGATTATCATAGGAATTCCTCCCGCTCTCTCCACGGCTGAGACATAAGCTGAAGGAAGAATAGCAGCGTGTCTATTCCAATTTCCATATACAGTATCTCGCATGAAGCATGTTATCCCGATGACTGGTCGCAATCAAACACCTGAGGATTCTCTTGCTTTTCGGGCATGTCTGAATGATTTGATTCCAGCGAACATGAAAATAGAGCCTGTTGTCAGGAGAGCGAATAGTGAGACAACAGTTAGGCTGGAGTCAGGGATTCCCATATTTGCGACCATTCCAATCGGACTGATTACCATGAATAGTGCTAGAACCATTGATGCATGCATTAGGTGATGGCGCGCATCTGGCATTCTCTCGGATAATATTCCTAGGAACAGGAGGGGAGCGCCCATGAATGATGGGATCAATGCTGTAATTGAGGATTGATCTGATATGATATATATCGCAATTCCAAAGATTGTGAGTATAGAGCCGAGTAGTTTAGCCAAATCAGGTACAGACCTACCGAAGAACAAGAACGTATCATTCATAATTTATGCTAGATGGCATTACTTATGACATTCTCTGTATGCGAGTTAGGATAAAAATCCATCAATCATATCAGGTCGGATATTGATGAGTCCCATATTCTTGCCTTTCCAGTCCTGTTCTTTGACCTGTCATGAATCTCTAGATCTCGTGCGACTATCTGCTCCCATAGCAGCTCTGCAACATCGAGAACTTCCATATCAGAGCCTACTACATCCAACCCATCCTTGACCATGACCGAACAGAAGGGGCAACCGACCGCGACAGTGTCACATCCTGTCTCAGCGAGTTCTGCCGCCCTGATCTCGTTGACTCTCTTATCAGCATCTTCTTCCATCCACATCTGAGCACCGCCTGCACCACAACAGAATGAGTCCTTGCCGTGCCTCTCAGGTTCGGCATCAACGCCCCCTATTACCGATCGTGGGGCATCCACGATATCCCCAATTCTACCCAGGTAACAGGGATCGTGGAATGTGATACTGCGCCCATTCTTTTCTGCCTCTGGAAGTTTTCCTTCTTGCTGAAGCTTGGCGATTATCTCAGAATGATGGAATACCTCCAAGTCTTCTCCTCCAAAATCTCCGTATTCTTTCCCTAACGTGTGGAAACAATGAGGGCAAGATGCGACAATCCTCTTGACTCCAAGCTCTTGGAATGTAGACATATTTGTCTCTGCTAGCATCTGGAAAAGGTATTCATTTCCTGCCCTTCTGGCAGGGTCTCCAGAGCATCCTTCTTGCATTCCCAAAATTCCTACGTCCAAGCCAGCCTCCTTGAGTAGAGAGATGGTAGATCTAGCAACCTTTTGGTTCCTCTCGTCAAAACTAGCAGCACATCCCACGAAGTAAATATACTCAGCTGGCTCCCCTATCTTAACTCCTAGATCAGCAGCCCAGTCAGCCCTCTCGTGAGCCCCAAATCCGTAGGGATTGGATGCTGACTCTATGTTCCCCATTGCAGTATTAAGCACCTCTGGATATTCCATAGTCTCCATCATTGCGTTCCTTCTTAGATCTGTTAGTTTTGGAACATGCTCAATGTACAAGGGACAGACGTCAACGCAAGCGTTGCATGTAGTGCATGCCCAAACCGCCTCCTCTGTAATCCTCTCGAGAATCGTTTCATCTGGTTGGCCCCCGGACAGGAGGATCGGGGCGTGGTCATTTGCGTAGTTCCTTACATCATGGATAACTTGCATTGGGTTCAATCCCTTCCCTGAAGCATATGCAGGACAGACATCTTGGCACCTAGCACAAGATGTACATGACCAACCATCAATGAGTTGCCTCCAAGAGTACTGATTGTAAGTACTGACACCGAATGAGTCAATGTCTAAGTCTTCCAGAGGCACTGCCTTGCCATCATCCCCAGTTGCTAATGGCCTCATCCTGGCTATTGGACCAGCATCGTGAAAGAAGACATTTGGAACGGCCATGACTAAGTGCATGTGCTTGGATAAGGGAATAAGGAAAAGGAAAACAGAGATTGCCAGCATGTGGGCCCAGTATGACAGGATTACAGTTTGCTCGGAAAGTCCTTGTTCCGAGAACCAGTACCCAAGTGGCTCCCAAAAAGAGCTGGGCGACTCGGCTGACTCTACCATGAAGGAAGTAGTAGTAATAGTGAAAATAAGCAGTAGGATGACGTTTCCCTCAAGCTGAGATTTTCCCTTCAGCTTTTCAGGAGTGAATACCACCCTGCGAGTTAGCGCACTGACGCAACCGACAAGGGCCATGAAGTATCCTAACTCCACCATTCCATTCCAAGGTCCGACTAAAATTGCTGGCAGTACCTTTCCAGAAAATGCATTAGCAGTAGCTAAGTCTAGCATGTCCGATGCCAACATTAGGAAACCCCAGAACATCAGAACATGCATAGTCCCTGCAACCTTATCCCTGAGAACCTTCTTCTGGAAGAGCCAACCGGAGATAAATTCACTAATCCGAGTACCCCAT
>CAXHFZ010000006.1:0-15259 GCA_964016325.1 uncultured Candidatus Poseidoniales archaeon
AACACGACGTCATTCGTCGGCAGCGTCAGATGTGTATAAGAGACAGCACTATGATGTCAGAAATGATTGCTAGTAAAGACGCCCAGACCGAGTTATGGAATCCATGGTTTTTGTTCAAGACTCTGGTCTTGCCCTGAGGTGATGAATTGCCCCCACTTAGTAAGTCATTGGATGGAATAGAGGCGATTTTTCTGGATTTAGACGGTACTATCTACCTGGGGGGAGAGCCTATCGAGGGTGCTCTGGACTTCCTGGAACGTCTCGATCAGAGAGGGATAAGGAGGTTCTTCCTGTCTAATAACTCCAGCAAATCCGTGTCTCAATATCTCGATAAGCTAACCTCAATGGGAGTCCCGGCGACTGAGCAGGACATTCTTCTATCAACTCATGATCTTCTGTCATGGCTTAAGACAGAAGGGGTTACTGAGGCCTATCTAGTTGGTACTGAAGGCATGAGAGGGATGTTGGAAAATGAGGGCATCAGAACCCGTTCTCAAAGTCCTCAGTATGTCGTGCTCGGGTATGATACTGAGATAAACTACGAGAAGCTGTCTACTGCTTCCATTCACCTTCACAGTGGGGTGCCCATGGTAGCTAGTCATCCGGACATAGTATGTCCTTCCCCTGATGGCGGTCTGCCTGATACCGGCGCTTACATGGATCTCTTCGAAGCTACGACTGGGGTCAGGCCAATGCACATTTGCGGTAAGCCCAATCCCGGCATGATTCTCCATAAGATTGAGGAATTGGGGCTACGACCAGATAACTGCGCCATGGTGGGTGACCGTCTGTACACAGATATTGAGATGGCTGAGAGGTCGGGGGTCCATGGTATTCTGGTTCTCTCCGGGGAGGCGACGATGTCCGATGCCTCCGCAGCGACTCAACATCCCAGTCTAATAGTGGACTCTGTGGCTTCCCTACTTTGAGGTGTTTTTCTCTGCACGGGGTGTAGGAGTGGAAACTATACTATACAAATAGAAATATTTGATGCGCTGTGTATGGAAGGGGCAACCGAGCCTGCGGCATTACAACACAGGGCATACTACAAAATGGGTTTATTTGTTCATGATAATGCCAAAGTAGTACTCGTCATGACCCTGATTCTGTGTGGTTCTCTCGCATCTCTGATGACTTTGGAGCCCAGATATGCTGAAGGTTATGGAGAGGGAGATCTGGAGTCCGTACACGGTTGGGATGCCGCGAGAATTGGGTTCACATCAGAGAATGACAGCGATAGTTTCTCTTTCCATGTTCTGTTTCATCATCCTGGAGCTAGCCATGAGGATCAGGCGGTTCAGAGTGCGATGATAGAGACTGTATCGCCAATGGCTGAGAGTGAACATGTTTCGATTGAGTACCCTTGGTTTACTAATGAGGTCAACAGAACCGAGCTAATTAGCTCTGTAAACCCTGAATGGACTAGGGTTAAAATCGAGGTGAATTTGGACAGGGACGGTTCGAAAGCCCTTCTCAAGGAGCACTTCGATAATCTTGTACTACCCGACGATGCACCTGAAGGAATGGATAAGTGGGTTACTGACAACCTAGCTATTGACGTGACATTCGATCTGACTTTAAAGGATGAGCTGATTCAGGCAGAGCTACTAGCGGCGCCACTGACACTAATCATCCTTCTTCTGGTGTTCGGGAGCTTGGTTGCGGCCGGCCTTCCGGTTCTTTCTGGAGTCTACACTGTCCTCGCTGCTGTGGGGATAGTAACTGGTCTCAGCTACGTTTTCGACGATATCACGGTCTATGCAAACAATATCGTCTCTCTTCTGGGAATCGGGCTGAGCGTTGACTACTCTCTATTCATAGTCAACAGATTCAGAGAGGAGCTTGGAAGAGGGAGAGACCATAGAACCGCTATAGCAATGACCAGTGCTACGGCTGGGAGAGCTATTTTCTTCTCCGGAATGACTGTCATAGTAGGACTGATGGGGATGCTGTTCTTCGAGAATACAGGGCTTCCCTCCTTAGGATGGGGAGGGATTTGCGCAACGGCAGTGGCTTTGACCTCGTCCATCGTTCTGCTTCCAGCTATCCTATCCTTGCTTGGAGATAGGGTTAATTCATTCAAAGTACCGTTTTCTTTCGGAGTGGATGCTGGAGAGGAAGGGTTCTGGTCGAATATCGCTAGTGGCGTGATGAAGAGACCCTTCGCTGTCTTGGTCCCCTCAGTTATCGTGTTGATGTTGGCCGGATCCCCGTTCTTACAGGCGGAGTACGGCATTACCACTTACAAAGCACTCAGTCCGGATGATGAGTCTCGGCAGGGGATGGAGCTTACTGATGATAACTGGCCCGAGTATATTTCCAACACAGCACTAGCGGTGTTTGAAACAGAGGATGGAGTAGATCCTCTTCACGAAGATAACATCAGGTCGCTGTATCGTTTCTCTCAAGAGATTCTGAGTATTGACGGAACGACCTACGTACGCAGCCATGGACACTTCGATGTCAACATGAGTGAGGATGAGGTGGTCGATTTCTGGGATTCATCCAATGATGGTGATTTACCCCCTATGGATGCAATGCTAATTTCAGCTCAAAGAGAGTACCTCAATGAGAGTTTCATCGGAAATGGAGTCGTGCTACTGGTGGTTGGAATAGAGGGCGATGAGTCTAGTGTGAGTTCGAGAGAGGTTGTACTTTCCATTAGGGATCTTGAGACCAAGAACAATCAGTTTGGTGGTTCGGCCACCGTGAACGTGGCAGGAGTGGCCGCATACAATCAAGATGTAATAGAAGCAGTGGCCGAGAACCTGCCCATATCCCTAGCATTCATTCTAATAACTAGCTATATCCTCATATTCCTTCAAGTGAGATCTGTTGTTCTCCCTCTGAAGGCCCTAATAATGAACGTCCTATCTGTGAGTGCTTCCTTCGGAGTTCTGGTCTGGATTTTCCAGATGGGTAACGGAGCAGACTTGTTGAACTTCACACCTCAACCAATAGACCCAACGACTCCCGTGATGATATTTGCTATCCTCTTCGGTCTGAGTATGGACTACGAGGTACTGATGCTGTCCCGTATCCATGAGGAGTGGGAGAGGACCGGTGACAATACAAAGTCGGTGGCTGTGGGACTTCAGAAGAGTGGTCGAATTATCACATCTGCCGCGCTGGTGATGGTAACTGTTTTCTCGGCTTTCGGTCTATCTTCAGTGTCTTTGATGAAGCAGTTTGGATTCATGCTTGCGCTAGGAGTGGCAGTAGACGCCACACTAGTTAGAGCACTGGTTGTACCCTCCACTATGCGTCTGATGGGTAATCTGAACTGGTATGCTCCGTCATGGCTCGTTTCTGGTGGTGAAAAGACGGGGTCATCAAGTCCCTTAGATCAAGAGACATAAGGCCTGAATTAGAGTTAATACGAATAATGCGGGTACCGTGTGAGTGACATGGGCGAGGGCATCGTAGTGGTCACAGGCGCTAGTGGGTACATAGGCAGTCACATTGTTGCTAATCTTCTTTCTAAGGGAAAGCGTGTTAGGGCCACGGTCAGGGACAAGAACGACCCTGAAAGAGTGGATCACCTGAAATCCATGGAAATAGCAGATGGGGGTAGTATTGAAATTGTCGAGATGGACCTATTCGACGAGGACTCTGTAGATTCTGCAATTTCTGGGTGTACTGATTTGATTCATACTGCGGCTACTGTGATTGTTAGATCCCGTGATCCTCAGAGAAAGATTGTCGACCCAAGCGTCATAGGGACGAAGAATGTCATCTCTGCGGTTGAGAAGTCCGGGACAATTGAGAGATTCGTGCATACCTCTTCGACTGCGGCCATTCGGCCAATGGATTGGGAGGATGGTGCTATTCTAACGACGGAAAGCTGGGCCAATGATGCCACCCTAGAAAATAATCCATATGGATTGGCTAAAGTTAGTGCTGAGATAATTGTCAGGAATTGGCATTCCTCTCTAGAAGTAGAAAATCGCCCCAGATTAGTTACTATCCACCCTTGTATGGTTTTTGGGCCTCCTCTCTCTCCTAGGCACCTGCGGGGCTCTCTGGCAATTCTGATGGCCATGATTAGGAGAGATATTCCATTGAACCTGCCCATGCAAATAAATATCGTCGATGTTAGAGATGTTGCGGAGGCACATGTCAGAGCCCTGAGAGGAGGCCAGGAAGAGGGGCGTTACCTAACAGTCTCAGGAGAGATGATGATGAGTGACATCGCCAAGGCACTAAAAGTAGCGCATCCAGAAAGGAGGTGGGCCACTAGGGAGGCTCCATACTGGCTGGCCTTGGTGGCCGCTTTCTTCCACCCTAAAATCGATGTATCATGGGCTAAAAGGCATTTGAGGCGGAAACTCTACTGGGATGCCTCCCCTGCTGAGAGAGATTTGGATATGGAATGGCGAAACCCCATAGAATCGATACTGGAGACTACTCCCCCGATTCTAGAGAACGGTTGGGACTAGCTGTCCATATTGGGATACGGTTCTATCTCTGCTTCAAGGATAGTTTCCTCTCTGAACCTCAACCATAGTGAAACTATTCCCACTATGGCCAGAACTACCAGAGAGAACCCCCCTAACACTACAATTAGCGACGTGGTCGCCTCCCCTTGGACAGCAACTTCTTCCTTGTACATCGGAATCAGTGCCTCGTCATACACTGGTCTAATCATTAGTAGATCGATTGCAGTGCTAGAGTCATAGAAATCCGAGGGAGGAGCTGGATCTAGGTCTGAATATCCGTCAGACCTAATGGGCACCTCGAAAGTCCTCTGCTCACTGACGTCTAGGGTGAGCAGTACATCATAGGTGTACGGCACCCGGGGCTCAATGAATTCAGAACCCGTAATTATTCCAGTGATTGGGAGGGATATTGCTGTGCCGGTGACATCAAACTCCGTCCACGCATCCCAATGCTCCGGAGAGACGTCCAAAGAGATGTAAATAGTATCGCCAACAATCGTACCTTGCCCCTGTGCGTCATCACTTCCGTCTGATCCGAGATCGACATTTGGCCTGATCTGCGCTATCTGCGCGGTATCAGTGTCCCAGTCCAGTGAGCTGAAAGAAATCTGCATCTCAACAGTGCCGTTGGGTACCCAGACGTAGTGTCTATCATCAGTGGCATACGTTCCAAAGGTGCTTGTTGGCCCGTTATTGAAGTGGCTCCACTCTCCCTTCCATGCATGCCTAAGCTGATCTGTTTTGAGGGGGATTTCCCTTGTATCCATTATTCCTTCAAAGTGACTGAAAGCATCCCATACTGTGGCTTCTGGGTATTCCAGGAAGCCGTCTTCGTTGGGGTCCCTCATAACTTGGAGAGTCCTCGCGAGTGCGAGGGCCCTATCAGTGTCCACCAGGCCGTGCCCGACTCTCCAATCATGACACCTATCTGTTTGCTGTGACACATAGCAAGTATCCGGGATATCGTTACAAGGATCATCGTCGTTTCCTTCTTCACAGGAGTTCCTAAGTAGCTCATAGTGTGAAGTAAGTTCCATAATTAGTTCTATTTCATGGACTCGAGATTCGTTTCTCTCAACCCAGTCATCAAACTGGAGGCCCTTCGCTGATTCATTGAAGTATGCGCTTTGCTCTTGATCGTGATCTTCAATCTGGTAGTCTGCAACCCCAAGTGACGGGGCGGCGGCTAGCAATAGGGTAGCGATGCCCCCTATGTGAGGGGTGGCCATGCTTGTACCTGAGATGGACATATAGTAGAGATCTCCTTGAGTTCTGGTGGAGGCATCGATGGCTGTAGCCCTTGGAGCAGTAGCCCAGATATCCCTTCCAGGCGCCCCTATGTCGGGCCATGTGTGTTGTTGTGTCTTCCAGCCTCTGCTCGAGAATGAAGTGACTGCGGATGCATCGTGTGTAAGGGCCGCGACTGAGATTGCGGAAGGGGTATTAGCGTACACGTTGGTTCTCAGATCGTCCTCTGACTCTTCTCCGCTCCCCCCACTATTTGAGGCAGCAAAGATCACTGCGACATCGTTTTCGTAGGTCAGCATGTCAGTTAGTATGGTTACCGCATTGGAAGGATTGTAGTCTCCGTTGGTGCCCCAAGAATTGGAAACTACTCGGATATTGTAATCATTGAGGCCTGGTCTACTATGTTGGTAAGTCCATTCTAGGCCTTCAACGGCTGCGAATATCGAAGCTCCATCTCCCGTTCCTAGAGCCACGATAGTCGCGCCCTTAGCGGTTCCAAGTCTTCTTCCGCCAGAGGCGTCACCGTTGCCGGCTATCGTACCCCCAACATGCGTTCCGTGCCCGCTGGATGTGTCAGAGTTACAGTTTGGTGCGTCAACCCAGGCTACGCCAGTCCACTTGGCAGACCAGATTAGCTTCTCACCGGTCCATGGTTCCCCACAGTCGAAGTCTGGATGTTCCCCATCGATTCCGGTGTCGAGATCTACTGCTGTTGCGCCTTCTCCGTCGTACTCAGAAAGGGACATGTCCGGCTCCGTCTTTAGAACCCCTCTAGTATCTATGATGGCACGATGCCATGCCAGGCTTGCGTTAACCCAATTCACAGTTTCATGCATCATTGACTCGGTGTCATTTTGATTGCCTGGGAGATAGAAGTGCTCAATGAGAACGTTCGCCTCCATATGCTTGACCATCGACAGGGAGGATAGCTCGGATAGCTCGGTTGAGGTCCCTCTGACCAGGGCGCCGTGTAGTACGGAAGTCTGGGCTAAGACATCTACTCCGGTGGAGCTCACTAGATTCCACACACCCTCGTTTGGCTGCAAATAGAACTGTACTATGGCCTCTATATGGCCCTCTGATGATAGTTCGGAGATGAGCTCCTCGCTCATCTTGGTGATATCAGCGTCATTTGGTTCGCTTGTAACCGCGAGGGAGCCTGACATGCTGGCGATCAGCGCGACCATGACCAGCGCCGTGACTCTCATGGCGGGTCGTCGACGTTATTCGATTTCAAGAAACCCCAGCTCTGATTACCTGACCGTTCAAATCAAGTGTGGTTCTGGGTGTGGGAGTACATGCGGACCGTGGCGGTGATACTCGCTCTCCTCGTCCTGATCATGCCAATTAGTGGTTGCTTCGGGGATGAACCGGTGCAGTCTCCTGAGCCCGAGGGGCCTTTTTCTACACTTGGGGATATCCCAGAGACTACTTGGTACCACTATTCGGGAGGTGTCAACGCTCTAGATCCAGTGGCTGTAAGTGACGCGAATATCTCCGATAATCTATCAGGAGATAACATGCCTTTCCTGACAGTAGGATCGTACTACGGAATCGGTATGAGCACTTTCGAGCCTACGATAGGAATTACCTCCATGGACAATATCTACATGTCCAGCTGGGGTAACGGACCTTCTGGATCTACTGCAGTTATACGGTGTACAGGGCTGATTGAGATGGTTTCACTCACTGATTACTCCTGCCAGAACGTGTATGACCCTCTTCTCCCAGTACCCAATAGTAACGACCCCTACATCTATGTGGATAAGTGGACTGATCGGATAATGAAGTTCGACATGCATGCCCTGTTGGGAATGACGGTCGAGTTCTCGGACGACGAGGGTAGCACGTGGCAGAACGGACAGTTAGCGACATCGATATACTCTGTGCAAGATCACCAGACGATAGGATCAGCGTTGCTACCGGCTCCGGGATATCCTACGACTTGGTCTTTCTGCGTGAATGGGAATGCACCTCATCCACTATGCTCGACTAGTTTCGATGGTGGTAGGACTTGGACCTCTGAGGTATCTGGAGCACCAGTGAGCTGTCAGAGTGGTGGTCTGACCGCGCATATTGAGGGTGGAGTGAACGGAAACCTGTACCGCGGTAACATCGGGTGTAACGGTGACGGGTATTCGATTTACAAGAGTGGTAACGGAGGACTGACTTGGACTGAGCACCCACTACCTACTGAGGAGACGGGTACTGCAGATACATGGAACGGAGAGGAGGCTCAGGTCGCTGTTGATGATGAGGGGAACGTACATGCGATGTGGAACGGCCTAGATAATATGCCATACTACTCTTACTCAAACGATGAGGGGGGTACCTGGAGCGCGCCCATGATGGTCGCTCCTCCGACCAACATATCCGGTACTGGGTTCCCTGTGATAACCGCCGGTGCGGCAGGGAAGGTCGCATTGGGTTACGTTGGGGACTCCGGTAATGACACTTGGAACGGATACATGACTATCATCACGGATGCCTTTGGGGAGAATCCTCTAATGACCACAGTACAGCTGAATGGATTCGACGACCCCTTGGATACGGAGGTTGGATGCGGATACAATCGATGCGGGGGGCTGGGAGACTTCCTGGACATGTCCGTAGATCAGTATGGAAGGCCGTGGTTCGGGCTCTCTCACAACATCAATGATGTCGGCATCTTTGGGACCATAACACAAGGGCCTTCCCTTCGTGGTATGATTGATGGACTAAGTGAGATACCTGTTGGAGGGCCCCAGACCCTCTAGAGTGCGCTATACAGATCGTAGGCTTGGAAAATGAAACCGGCTGCGAACGCTATCATGGCTAATCCACATAGTGAGAGGACGCCCTTGTACGTGCCGTGGGAAAAGTTGCCTCTGGTCCTGTCGAATGCTAGTGCGATGAGGCTCTTCACCACTATTATTGAAACGAGGAAGGTCAGGGCATAGGCCACGGGGGCGAGTGGTTCCTGATCCGCAACTGATGCCATCAGTGGCCCCCCGATTAGGAACCAAAAAATGTAGACATTTGGATTTAGGAGATTCGTCAGAACCCCTCGCTTGAAGGAGCCTGCCACATCGATCTCGGCGATATCCGGAGGAGGGGGCTCTATTGTGAAGCATTCAAGACCCATCTTCAGGAGATACCCCGCTCCAATAATCGATATTACGATTAGTATTGTGGGCTGTGTGGATATCCAGCTGGCTGCTAGAAGGCTTACTATCACTAGGGGTCCGTCAGTGAATATGGGTGCGGTGGCTGTCCATATTCCCGCCCTGAGACCGCCCGAGAGTGTCTCTCTAATCACCATGGTCAGCAAAGGCCCTGGCTTGACACCCTCAACTATCCCAAGCGTGAGTCCTGCGGTAGCAAGCGCGAGGACTAGTGAGAGGTCCATGCCCTATCTCCTTGATGCGATTGCCAACTTGGCGAGGAGCTTGAGAATCTCCAGGTAAAGCCAGATTAGTGTGACCATCAGACCGAATGCCGCCCTCCATTCGAGTTGTTTCGGGGCTCCCCTTTCGACGCCCCGCTCAATGAAATCAAAATCGGCTACCAGACATAGTGAGGCTATTCCTACCACGAAGATTGAGAAGAGTATCCCCGGAGGAGTGGCCTCGTGTATGTATGGGACATTGAAGCCGACGAACATTCCAATTATGGAAACTAGGTAAATGACTAGAATGGCGAGTACTGCTGATCCCAATGCAATTTGCAAGTTCTTACTCCAGGATATCAGACCCGCTCTGTATATTGTGAGCATTGCTCCGAGAATTCCCAATGTGAGGACCACTGCTAAAATTCCTATGCGGGGGAAGCTCTGCTCATAGATCCATGTGATTCCGCCAAGAAAGAGGCCCTGACAGAAGGAGTAGGAGCAAATCAGTGGGGCGCTAGTTGAGTTTGTGAATATGATAACCATGGCGAGGATGAACCCTGCTATTGCACCAAAAAAGGCCAGAGCACCTGCCTCTGGCATGAATATTGCAGTACCAATCGCTGTTGTCGCTATTATGATTAGTAGTATCCCAGTCTTCTCTGTAGTTCCCTCCATTGACATCATAGTTGATTCTTGGTCGTCCCACCACGGAGCGTCTGAATAGGCTCTCTTGTCAAAGGTAGCGTCGGTCAATGCAGGGTTACCTGAACGGTACATACACCCCAGTCTGAAGGTCCCCCTTCTCAAAGTTTGGCAAAGAAAAATGTGAATCTCACTCTTCTTCTAAGTCTTCTTTTAACCGTCGGGACCTTTGGACCTCAATCCCCCTCTTACCACCTTTCTTGGGCTTTTTCTGAGATTGCATGAACATTATCATCAGTAGTACCACTACCGCACCAACGCCCCCTGCAATCATGACCAGTTGGGTTCCTTCCTCACAGCTAGTTTGACCGTATTGCGACTGAGTCTCGCCACTGGGGCAGGGGGTCTGTGAGATAGAAGCCGGTTCCGATACGAAGTGCTCTGGCTCTGCTGTAATGCACCTAACGGCCCCCGGGATCGGTTGGAAACTACCTGGTAGACATGGATCCTGCGAGGCCTGTCCGGTATTGGGAACATAGTATCCGGGGGCGGCTTCCAAGCATTCTGATTGCCCCGTTTCATATTGGTATGTTCCTCTGTCACACATCAACTGAGCCAGTGCGCCTTCCTGAGGCACATAATACCCCTCATCAGCATCTATACACCCTGATTGACCTCCAATCGGCTGATACGTTCCTGGGGCACATGGAGTCGACTCGCCAGAACCAGGAGATTGGACGAACGTTCCGGCCTCCGCTGGAGTACACTCAGTTTGCCGATAGTCACTTTGGTACTGCCCTGCTGGACACGGTATCTGCTCGATCGCCGCTCCAGAGGGGACGTAGTGGCCGGGTTCTGAGTCATCACAGAATGACATGGCCGCCTGACCCTGGTATGTGCCGGGAGAGCAGGCCACCTGGCTGGACGAGCCGAACCAACTCACGTAGTGTCCCGGTGATGAGTCGATGCATGAGAGCTGCCCGGGGTGTGGCTGGTAAGTGCCATTGGTGCATGGGAACTGTACTGTTGCCATATCCGATGGAACGTAGCTTCCCGGAGAGGCATCAATGCATATTTGCGCGGCCCCATTGGGCTGGAATGTACCAGCTGAACAGGCTGTCTGGTTGGTCGAGCCGGACAAGCTGTAGTGGCCTGGCTGGGTGATACCAGAGCAGGATACTGCACCATGCTGTGGTTCAAAGGTCCCAGGCTCGCAGGCAATCTGATTGGCCGTACCAGGACCGGATGTGTAGTGTCCAGGTGTCGTAATCTCACAATGGGTTTGTCCATATGCTGGTTGGTACTGACCCGGTAAACAGGCTTCTTGGTTGGTGGACATGTGATCCTCAACATAGTGGCCGGGCTCCGCTAACTTACACTCTCCCAATGAGAACTCATCAGAGTATGTGCCTGGTTGGCATGGCTCCTGCTGCGAGGAGCCGATAGGTGAGCTGTAGCCAGGTGATGCGGAAAAGCAGGAGCTCTGGCCAGCGGACGGCTGGTAGGTGCCGGGCTCACATGGGGTCTGATCTACATTGCCAAAGCCTGGTGCATAATTTCCAGGGTCTGTGGCCTCACAAAACGAGTTTCCGAAACCGATCTGATACGTTCCTGGAGGACAAGGCACCTCCATAGGTGAGCCCGTATCACTGTAGTGTCCCGGTGTTACCTGGAGGCATATATCCGGAATACTACCGTTGGTAGTCTCGGCGAACTGCCCGAGACTAGGCTGATATGTTCCGGGAGGGCATGGCAGTTGTAATGTAGCGGCCTCTGTAACATTGGTGTAGTGTCCGGGCTGTGCATCCAGGCACTCTGTCTGTGCTACTAAGGGTTGGAAGGTTCCAGAAGGGCAGGGAGACTGCTCGGTCATTGATGTTGAGTCGACGTAGTAGCCCGGACTCGCTGGGTAGCACCCCGTGTTACTGCTGTTCAGGTTGTAGTAGCCTGGTTGGCAGTCACTCTGCATAGGGTTGCTGTCGAACAGCGAAAGGATGCCGTCGTGATCGGGATCCCTGTCTGAGAGGTCGACGAGTTGATTGAGAGCAGTGGTATTAGATGACTCTGCTGACGGACCCAAGTTAACAAGGTGGAGCTGATTGGGGGTCAAGTTCGTGACTCCGGTTCCAAGCTGTCCCATGTTATTGCCTCCCCAGCAGTAGAGGTCGGACACGGTCGTAATAGCACACGCATGGTCAAATCCGATTGAAACCGTGGCTATTGAGGGGTTTCCGGGTAGATTGACTGCGTTGGGGGTTGTCCAGATTGGATCACCTTCAAAGTATGAGTCCCCCCCTCCGGTGGGATCCACCTGTCCTCGAGAGTTCGAGCCCCAACAGACGAGGCTGTCATCATTGAGGATCGCACATGCTGAGCCGGGCCCGACATCAATGGATATCGCTGTCTTACCACTGGGGAGCGATACGACTGAGGAGGCTTGCCAGGACGATGAAGTAGTCCCATTACCAAGTTGTCCTAACTGATTGTCTCCCCAACAAGCTATGCTTCCATCGTCTAGTAGTGCGCATGTGTGCGCAATTCCAGTTGACATCTGTACTATGTATCTCCCGGCGGGGATTAATCGTACAGGAGTAGGCGTGTTTCTCTCGGCCAAGCTAATATCGCCCAGTTGTCCGTGGCTATTGTTGCCCCAGCATAGGCCGGTGCCGTTGGAAAGCGTAGCGCACGTATGCTCCCAGGAGGATGCAATGCCCACTGGGACGGAGCCCTGAGGGAGAAGTGCTCTTGTTGGGTTGGTATTGTCCGGACCGCCGGCTGTGCCTAGCTGGCCTACGCCGTTGTTGCCCCAGCAAAATACAGACTGGTGATCCGGCGTTGAGTTTCTGATAGGCGATATGGAGCAAGTATGAAGGGTAGCAGGTGCGACCTCGATAGTTTCCCGATCGTCTGCAAATGTGGTCTTTCTTGGTTCCGTGTTCTCCCAGTTAGCATCCCCCACGCCTAGTTGACCCCATCTACCTTGGCCCCAGCAGTACATATCCTTGTTGTCGGTAATGCCACAGTAGTGCTGGTTACCTCCTACCACCTCTGTCCATGTCTGGTTCCAGTTACTGCTTGGAGAGTAGTGCTGAACTAGCCATGAAGGAGAAGGAGTGGGGTTATTTGTGAATGGCCACAACCCAGTCTGCCCCCAGGTGTTTGAGCCCCAGCATCTCATAGAGCCATCCTGGGCAACCGCGCATGTGCTGGATCCAGCTACCGTCAGAGTAGTGTTCGTGTAAATCGAACCCGAGTCGGACCCGGGGAAGTAACCCATGCTCGCTACCGTGTGAAGCGATCTCTCATCTGGTTGTAGATCCGGAGCGGGGTCGGCAGGCAGGGAGAATGATGCTGTCATGCCTAGCATTAGTGCGATTAGAGCTAGGGAAGTCGCTCTGAAGTAGGTAGTTCTGTCGCGCATGGCCATGATGGGTACACCTCGGGTATTAACGATTATTCCAAAAACATGCTAGAGCATGTCTCTCAAGTGTGCCCCGGTGTAGCTAGCAGACTCTGTAATTATTCTGGAGGGGGGGCCCTCGGCGACAATATGCCCTCCGAGCTCACCCCCTTCAGGACCTAGGTCAATCACCCAATCAGCGCATTTCACGACGTCCAAGTGATGTTCGATAATGATGATAGTGTGGCCGTTCCTTCTCAGACGCAGGAGCACTTCTATCAGCTGGTGAACATCGGAAAGAGCGAGTCCAGTGGTTGGCTCATCCAATACGTAAACGGTGTGCTTTCTGGCTGGCCTGTGTAGCTCGGTTGCTAGCTTGACTCTCTGGGCCTCTCCACCTGAGAGCGTGGTAGCGGGTTGACCGAGGCGGATGTACCCCAGACCTACGTCATTCAGTGTGGAAACTATCCTGTTTATTCCCCTGTGATTCTCGAAGAAGGAGCATGCCTCTTGGACGTTCATCTGTAGGACGTCGTGGATGGTCTTCCCCTTCCACTCGACCTCCAGTGTTTCCCTGGTGTACCTCTTGCCCTTGCAAACATCGCATGTTACCCAAACATCAGGGAGGAAGTTCATCTCCAGCTTTGTCGAGCCGGCTCCCTGGCATGCCTCACACCTCCCACCTCTTACGTTGAAGGAGAACTGTCCTGGCTCATAGCCCCTCTCCTTGGCGAGGGGCGTCGATGCGAATAGTTGCCTGATATGGCCAAAAGCCTTGGTATACGTCGCCGGATTGGAACGAGGGGTTCTCCCAATCGGTGATTGGTCGATGACAATCACCTTGTCGATTTGCTCGATCCCCTCAATCGAATCGTGCGTTCCTGGTGTCTCGTCTGTGCCCTGTAATTCACGCTGTAGGACCGGTGCCAGTGTCCCGGTTACTAGGGAAGACTTTCCAGATCCGGAAACTCCAGTCACGGCTACCATGCAACCGAGTGGTATCTTAACGTCTAAGTCCTGGAGATTGTTTTGCCTCGCGCCCCTTATGACGAGCCACCGATCATCTTGGGGGTCAGACCTGTCAGCGGGGAGAGGGATCTCTGACTTGCCCGATAGATATGCGCCGGTGATGCTCTCCTTGCTGGTCAATAGTTCATCGAATGTTCCACTGACGACTATCTCTCCGCCTTCCTTTCCTGCACCCGGGCCGATGTCGACTATCCAATCGGCCTGCCTCAACGTGGCCTCGTCATGCTCTACTACGATGAGGGTGTTACCAAGGTCAGTAAGCTCTCTTAGTGTCTCAAGTAGCCTTCCGTTGTCTCTGGGATGGAGCCCTATGCTGGGTTCATCCAGTACGTACATCACGCCTGTCAGCCTGGTGCCTATTTGAGTGGCTAGCCTGATTCTCTGGGATTCCCCCCCGGATAGCGTGCTTGCCCTCCTGTCGAGAGTCAAGTAGTCCAATCCTACCAGAGCTAGGAACCTCAGTCTGGCTTCGATCTCCTTGATTATCTCAGTTGCTATGTACATGGATCTCTCATCCAGTCTTTCTGCTTGGATTGCTTCCTTTGGCGGTGGTTCTCTGTCGAGTCTCTCCCAAGTATCGTCAAGGCCCCCTATTCTCCAATGTTGGACAGTTGCTAGGGCTTCAAGTACACTGCATGAGGATATACCGGGGAGCGTGGTAGAGCCAACAGTTACTCCGCTGACGGCTCTATTCAGCTTTCTTCCATTGCAATCTGAGCATGGTTCGTCAGTCATGAATGAAGATATCCTTGACCTCGTTTTGTCTGAGGAGGTGTCCGTATATGTTCTCCTCAGTCTTGCGAATACTCCCTCCCAAGGCTTGCTCATCCTATATGAGGATCCTTTCTGTGAGGTAAACTGGAAGTTTATTGCAGTGCTTCCAGAGCCATTCATCAGGATGTCTCTGTCGTCTTCGTCCAGCTCCTGGAATGGGATATCGATGGGTATCCCATAGTGCTGACAGGTCTGTATCATCTGACTTCTGTACCACCCTGACATCATTGACCGCCTGAAGGGCCTTATGCACCCTTCCTCCACGGTAGCATTCCTATCGACGACGAGATCGTGAGAGAAGGACCTCTGGACCTGTCTCTTATACACATCTGACGCTGCCGACGAATGACGTCGTGT
>CAXHFZ010000007.1:0-14984 GCA_964016325.1 uncultured Candidatus Poseidoniales archaeon
CACGACGTCATTCGTCGGCAGCGTCAGATGTGTATAAGAGACAGGATTAGCTCTGATGCTCCCTTGGCGATTTTTGTCAGTGAATCAATTTGATTCAGTATCTGGATCTCTGGATAGCATTAATGCCACAGGACGTGTTCTTGGGTCACTTTCCAAGCCGATCTTCATGATTACGGCCAGAGGGACACCGAGGACCATTCCCATTATTCCCCAAGCCCAACCCCAAAATGCAACTAGGAGAAGGAGTACTATCGGAGACATATCTAGTCTTTGACCCGCTAGTTGTGGCTCGATTATTCCTCCCCAAATCTGTTGATTAGCAACTAAGAGGGCGATAAGTAACAGTGCTGTAGTTTGTGGAAGAATGATGAGTCCGATAAGAATTGGTGGAATTATTGATAATAGGGCTCCGACATATGGTATGAAGTCCATCAGGAATGTAATCGATGCCCACAGGAATACGAATGGAATATCCATGAACGAGAGGACTATTGCTGCCACGACCGCTTGACCGAAGGCAACCGAGGCTCTCGTAACTACGTACGTATTAATCCCCTCTCCTGACCCTGTGGCTACTGCCATCAACCTCTCCACATCATCTGGGTAGGCCGCCCTGATTCTCTTTGGTAGCGTCTCTGCCTCCAGAATTATAAAGAGTAAGAAAATCAGGACTGTGACCAATCCGGTAGTGAATCCGGCTATCGTACCTACAAACCCTGCAGCGTAGGAGTTAACCGTTTCAATAGTTATTAGATCGGTAAGAGCGGCAGTGTTGGGCTGGTATCCAAAGATGGATAGATCTTCAAGCCATGCGATTCTCTTCTCTAGGGAGCTTTGCAGTTCAGGGGCTTCGTCGGAGAAGTTCTGCATATTCTCATACATAGAGTTGGACGCAAACAGCAGGAATCCCATCACTGCCGATACAAGTACTCCATATGCGACCATGGGGTGCCCCCCCAGTCTCTGCTCTAACCACTGTGCTGGGGGTCTGATCAAGAAGAAAATAAGAGTTGCAACGACCAGTGGTTGAATTACCGCTTTGAGGTGTACTATCGCAAGAACACTCACAAACAAGACTATCGATATATTTGCCAAAGTCCCCGAGTCGACTTTTGCTAGACTTGTGCTTTCCGCCATATCTATCGGTGTTGCGAACTAGTCATGGCGCATCAATGGTTCGCCTAATCTTCGAGTTGTATGGCCTCAAGATAGATTTTCTCGAAGACGTCGGCGTTTCCACCGAAGTTGAATTTCTCAACTACCCTCTTTCTTCCCTGGATGCCCTTCGGGGATTCTTCTTCGTTCAGTGTGCGCTCCAAAGCTCCCAACATTGATTCCAATTTGCCCATTGTGAAAAGAGCCCCTACGGTTTCATCCACCATTTCAGGCAGAGGCCCATGGTCGACGGTAACTATGGGGACTCCTGAAGACATCGCTTCCAAGGGAATCAGTCCCTGGCCCTCATAGAATGATGGGTATACAACTAGGTTCACAGATCTGTAGAGCTTTGCTAGCTCGGGGAAGGACATTCCGGACTCGATATGAACAAAATCTCCGACTCCAAGCCTCTTTGCCTGCTTCAGAAGCCTAGATTTCAGGTGTCCCCTTCCTACGATAACTAGTCTAGAAGTAGGGATTTTTTTGTGGAGATTCGAGAACACCTCGATTAGCGAACCATAACCCTTCCTTGCAGCCAGCCTGCCTACTGCAAGAATAATCTTGGATTCCGGGTCCCCTCCATCGAATCTAGCTCTAATATCAGAACGATTGGCCATATCTTCGGAATCGGTATGGTCAATAGGCCTGAACATCTGAGTATTGACTCCCCAGTGCACTACTCTACAATTCCAAGACTCGGGTACGTCGTATCTCAATTCGAAGTCCTCTTTGGTCGCGTTCGAGTTTGCCACGCAAATTCTAGACTCATTTACAGCGAAGTTCTCAAATCTAGAATACCAGCCAGCCGTGAATCTTATCGCTACGTCATTTACATTGGCCCAAACTGCTGATTCCCTAGCCTTACTAGCCTCCATCAAGCCGTCCCGCTCGCCAAGCCAAGACCCATGGAGAGAACATACGACCGGAGCAACTTTCTTCGAGCACCTCCTAAATTGCGATTTTGACCACGATATCATTGGACAGTGGAGGTGGACTATGTCCACTGGATCTCTGTCATTTAGCCTCTCAAGCTCAATAATCGCCCTCCTTCCATATGAACGTGTAAACTCCATAGGTATCTTAGCCCACCCCACCTCGATCACTTCCACACCCTCCTGAGGAGGAGGGTTTCCAGCACCTGACCTAGTGATTACTGTGACCCTATGGCCTCTCTTCACAAGAGACTCGGATAGGTGGAAAACTGTCGATCCCATCCCTCCCCATCTCGGAGGGAATTCAGCGGAAAGCATTGCAATGTGCATCGTAGCTCAAACGCCCGGTTCGGCATGAGCATTTCAAGAGAACTACCAGAAGTCAGTCTTTCGCATTATTCAAAACAGGGAGTCCGGTGGCCAATTTATGTCAGCAACCCTGCCGGTGCATGTGACTGTGGTCATACCGACCAGGAATGAAGAGGAAGCGATAGTTGATACGATTAGATCAATACCTAGCGACGAATGGTGCGAGAAGCTAGACTTCCTTGTTGTGGACGGGAACTCTACTGACCGAACCAGGGAGCTCGCTGTGGGAGAAGGGGCTTCAGTATACTTGGAGTCACGCAAGGGCTACGGCAGGGCATACAAGACCGGTTTCTCGATGGCTCCCGGTGACGTTATAGTCACTATGGATGCAGACTGCACGTACCCTGGGGAGGAGGTTCCCGGACTAGTTAGGAAGCTAATTGATGAGGACCTAGACTGGATAACATGTGATAGACTCAAGAGAGCTGAGGAAGGCTCCATGCCGGGTCTCCATGGATTTGGGAACTGGGTCCTTTCGACTACTGCTTCGATACTCTATTGGTATGGGATACATGACTCTCAGAGTGGTATGTGGGTCTTCCGAAAGTCCATTTTTGAGGATGAGCGTGTCAGGCCCAAGCATGATGGGATGCCACTTTCACAGGAATTCAAAATCAGGGCCCGTAGGTACCTAGGGAAGAAGAAGACCGCTGAAGTGAGTGTGCCTTACCGGCCAAGAGTCGGTGAGGCAGAAATCAACACGTGGGGAGATGGTTTGCTGAACCTCAGGTTCCTATTCACCCACAGGCTAGGACTGACTAGACAAGTTACTCAATGGGGACCTGAGAAGTAGACATCAAACTTCATCATCAGGATCTCGGTAATCAAATGTGGACCAAGACTCAATCATCTCTAGGTCCCTCTCAATCTCCCTCCTACGATTTGCAACTAGTACCATTCCTACAGCAATAAATATCGAGATGATTACAATCACGACTGGAAGACCTGAACCAACTATCCAACCAACTATGTCCAGTCCCTCGTCCTCGACAATTGGAATGATTGACATCAAAGTCGGACTGACTGTATCGTCGTCTACAGCCCATATTCCTATGGAGGCGGAAGAGCCGGAGGTAATCTCCCAATTTGTCTCAAAGGTCCAAATCCCATCGTCTGCAACCAAATCCCCCAGCTGACCGTCATCCCTCATCTGAAATGCTCTGGAAAGGCCACCTGCTACCATCTCTCCTCCGACTGATGATGTGGTACCATCGACATCCTCCATCACGACAGTTATCCTGATACTGTTGACGACACCCATCTCAAGCTCCTCAGGAGATACTGAAATATCCCTGAGGGTAGGTGATGATGCGCCTATGGTCAGGTTCACCGAGGATAATGACTGAGCACCTCTGGAATCTTGTACTAAAAGATCAATTCTTACTGGCCCAGGAGGGAGTTGGATAGAGGCTGTTTCCCTATCACTCAACACTGTACCGTCCGATAAACTCCACCTGTAGAGTGTGATGTCATTGTCATAGTCAAATGACTCAGAGCCATTCAATTCTAATACTGTCCCCGGGACAATATACTGACCTTCGGACAGTCCGGATATGAGAGCTATCGGGCCTGTCTGTAAGACCGTGATCTTCTGAGAATGCGATCTAGTCATTCCATTCTCATCAGTTAGTTGGATGGTTAGAGTATGAACTCCATGGGGAAGATAGTCGTTGTACCAGAAATCATTGGTCACAGCCTCTAATATGGGATTCATCATTAGGTCAGAAGTAACTGTGACGGTAAAATCATCCCCGTCTGCATCGAATGATCTTCTAAAATCAAAGAGGACTGGGAGATTTGAGTAGACTACCACATCTGGCACTGGAGAGTCTAGGATTAGCACAGGGGCAGATTCATCTACTCTGAGCATTATCTCTGAGATATCTGGATTGCCAGATCCGTCATCTACCGTCAGGGTGATCTGATGCACTCCTTCTGGAAGCCTAGTCTCAACAGTCCAATCGCTACCAAGTGGGGTTCCTACAATATCGCTTTCCCAAAGTACGCTTACTAGATCCGTGCTGGTTGGTGTATTGGGGTTACATATCAGTCCCGAGCCGTTATCTGGTAAGTCAGAGCATGCCATGTCCCAGTCCCCCGATCCTGTAGAGCCTAAGGTGATAATTGTTCCAGAGTCCGTAAGAGAACCATCAATGGGGCTAGAAATAACAGATACTGGATTTGAGTTGTTCACCTGAACCTGCTGACTGGTCGTGGTCCACTGGCCTGCATGCCCGGGTCTGTCATCACTGGCTTGCATTGTAATGGTATGCAGGCCTTTAGATAGTGTACCGACCCACTCTATGATTCCATCTGTTGAAATTCCGGAATGAATGGTTCCATCCAGGTCGCTCAGAAATTTGAATTTGACATGATCTCCTTCAGGATCAATCGTTTGAGAGCCGGTAATTATCACTGTATCAGAAGATGACTGCCCGGATCTAGAGATTGACATTACTGCATCTGGAATCTCATTGTAAAGTTCGACATTGAAAACCCATGTCGAAGGGGGGTTGATTCCATCGGACGCGTAAACTGTCACTGAGAACTGGTTTGGTGCTTCAGGGAATGATCTGATAATCTGTGAGGGACACTCATTGGAATCTTCGGGGGGCGTACTCCCGCCGTCCTCATATGATGCGGTCGCCCAACAAGTCATCGCATCTTCTTCGGGGTCATAGGTCTCGGATAGGTAGATTGTGACATTCGCAGTCTGGCCTAGGTAAAGAGTACCCCAAGACGATATTGAAGGCGAGGTACCAACTGTTAGTACTGGGGGCAGATTTGTGAGCTCAATCTGTCTAGATTCAGTAGAGCAATGCCCCTGGTCATCACACACTTCAAGTGTAATCTGATGTAATCCGTCTGAGAGACAATCATGACTCGAGAACCAAGGGTTACCAAGGAAGAACGAGCCGTTATCATTTCCTCCACAAACGCCAAAGTCACCTGCTAGGTTTCCATCGATATTGCTAGTCCAAGTATACGTTAGATTGTCATCATCCAAATCCCATGACTCGTTCGCATTGAAAGTTACAGTGCTACCGCTTGGAAAAACAGATTCATCTTCCGGGGTTGTCCACATGATGAATGGCGGTTGGTTAGAAATCTCGACCATGCACAAGACGACAATGTCTGACTCTAACTGCATCGGGATAGTATCATTGTGGACTCCATCGTAGTCGCATCCCATATTCATCGTATTATTATGTGACCATCCTTGGACTGATGTCCACCTTTGACCGATGAATGGCCCCACTAACTCCCTACCAGAGTAAGGAAGAGTTGTCGTAAAATCAGACTCGTATTGGCTGAAGGTAAAATTGATTTCTGAGTAGGGGATATTCCTTAGATGTTGATTGACAACATTGGCATCCACCAACCACATAACATCGACTATGTTGTTAGAACCTGAGGAATTGGGTGTGCCTAGATTAGAAGATGATATCCATCTAATATGGGAGTTACCTAATGTGGAGAATGTGTCGGACATTCCCTGAGCGTGGGAAAAAAATGAGTCGGTAAAATTAACGAATGAGGAGGAGACAGTGGGATCTGCTCCTGTACATTCAAAGATTACTGAATTGGAGATTAGTTCACTATGATCTACCAAATCTAGACAGCCTTGATTACCTCTGATGATACTGGAATTTAGATGTGAGGAAAGTTGACCATTGGCAACCCAATTCATTCCACCATTAGAGCCGTAAATCTCTAATGTTTCAATCAGAGCGTCCACCCCAACCAGTTCAATGGAGTATGAACTAGTATTCTGGAATATGGTAACATTGGCCAACGAGACCGTTCCCTCCCTCTCAGAGATCCCACGATTATCGATGTCCAAGGCTGGTCCTGAAACAGGATTCCTAGATACTATACCATCAAGGTAAATATCTATGCTATTACGTACAACAAGTCCGAATTGATCTTGGCTCGTTGAACAGTCAGTACAGCTTACATTCTTTCCAGAGCTGACGACATCATTGGATTCTTCGAAATAAATTCCCGACCCCGATGAAGCCGAGATAGATCCTAATCCATTGTTGGAGGTATGAACTTGCTCCAGCTCGACATTGCTGGAGTCGATTACCGAAACACCGTTACCACTGTTGTTGTGACTGGTGACTAAGAATAAATCGGGATGGAACTCCCTGATATCTAATCCAGTGGCGCCGTTGTTACTAATGTCCCAGTAGCTACCCTGTACCCCGCCCTTCCACAGAAGTACCCCTGGGCCTGTTGAGTTACGAACTACGAGATCATTCACAGTTGGAGCCCAATTGGCACTTCGGAGAAACATCCCAGCCCTGTCATTGTAGGGAGACACTGGCGAGGGGTTTCCATTTCTCATCATATCCAACCTGTTTATGATGGTAGAGGAGTCTATCATATATCCTCTCAAACCTACCGCCTCGTTGTCCTCTATCAGTCCAAAGTCAATATGGACCCCACTGGTGTTGATATCGAATGCGGCTACTGAAAGTCCCTGTGTCTTTGCCCCAGGACCACCCGTTCCCCTTACAGTAATATCATTGAATATTGCATTCAATGGGAGGTTCGAATACTGACTATGATTGTATTGCTCAACCATCACTCCACGATACATCGAGTCCTCTACAACTACGCTTGCGAAGGTTGGCCTGGTTGTCCAGCCCTCAGTGATATGTCTCACAAAGATTCCATTATCCGATCTTTTGATACTTGATTCCTCAATCAGAGGTATTGAGTCCTCCACCCAAATACCAGCAGAAATAGCCATAGTAGATCCGCTGATGTTTGAAATCTCTAGATCGGAAAGGAGTCCTCCAGAATTACCCCAAAGATTCAATCCCCTAGTGATCAGTCCGTCAATTGTCGCCCCTCTAACAATGGGTGCTGAGCCCGCACCAATTGATAGTCCGATTCCATATCTCCACGTTGTAGAGAATCCATGTACGTCTTGTCCACCTCCCAGCACGGACAGATTGTTAATCACTGGTGAGGCACCTCCATAGAGATCTACAGCTACGCTATCAGCATTGAGGACCGTGAGGTTTGAGATTATTGGATCGCTCCCATAGATCGTCACTCCAAATTTTGAGTTTGAGATAGAAAGATTATCTATCCTGGATCCCAAGCCATCACTTGAGTAATTGAAGATCAATCCCTCATGATTTCCAGAAATCGAGTCAAATATGACTGGGGAGGAGTTCGCCCCTGAAACTATTATTCTCCCATTGACCTCTATTGAATATCCAGCCCCAATACTAACTAAGGTTCCCGGGGCTATTGAGAGAACCTCGCCAGAGTCCACTGAATATCCATCGGGAAGGACCACTGTTCCAGACCATACAGTTGTGGATCGAGAATCTGCTGAGGAGACATGGTTGGAGAATGGGACGAGAATGAGTATTAGCACCAACAGATAAGCAATCCTATGTCTACTCTGATAGAGTGTCACGAAGCGGGGGTTGACTCATTCCATGTTATCCCTTCGTACCATTGCGTACAGAGTTTCTATCATCGGAGGGGTCATAAATAGGGAGTATTGGGGTCACTTTGGGATAGTGATGAGTACTGCATTTGTCCTAATCAAAACTTCTCCTCAAAGAGAGCTAGATGTCTATCTAACCCTCCTAAATCTCGATGCTGTAACTGAGACCCATGTTTCCTACGGGGAGTACGATTTAGTCGCACGAATTGACTTCGAAGATGAAAAAGAGATGGCCAAGACATTGATAGGTCAAATGAGGTCTATCGCGGGAGTAATTAGGACTGAGACTCTCATCGCTGTGGAGGTATAATTTTGGCTGTAGGTTTTGTTCTTATCACCACACATCCTGGTGCTGAGTTATCTGTTAGAGAGGCTGTTTCCAGAATTGAATATGTCTCAGGACAGTGGATAGTGTTTGGATTGCATGATCTCTTCGTCAAGGTAGAAGCAGAGGATGAGGTGGAGCTGACAAGGTGTGTTGTTCAGGAGATTAGATCCATTGAGGGAATCGCAGATACACGAACTGTAGTTGGTGCTGAGATATGATTAATATGTTTATGACTTTAGAATCGAGAGGCAAGACAGTCTCATTGACCTTCTTCTTGATGTTGCTGTTGCCAACCATAGCAACGGGCGTTCCAGCTAGTGAGCTGGGGAGAGAAAACGAAAGACACTGGTGGCTAGATACAAGCATGGATTCTGATGGCGATTTCATTCATGATGCTATCTGGATTGCAGCAGAAAACAACCATCATGAGTATCTTGATGAGAATGGTTTAATTTCGGTGATTGTCGACTTTGACCACCCACCTACGGAAGAAGATCAAGCGATGCTAGAGAGAGAGGTTGAGTTTCAGACTCAATTTAGATACTGGCTAATTGACTCCATTGCAGGTACTGTGGAGTTGAGTAGAATACACGAAATTATTGACCTCCCAGGCGTAGTTTTTGTGGAGCTGGACGGGGTCCTTGGGATACAGATGGAAGAGGTAGTCCCAGTTCATGGAGTGGATTTGGTTTGGCAGGATACGGGCTACACGGGAGAGGGGGTAACCATGGCAATCATCGATACCGGAATCGACGGCAACCATACGGCTCTGGACGATTTGGATGATGATAACATGACAGACGATCCTAAAATAGTCGCATTCTATGATGCGATTAACAATCCGGGGGAAACAAATGGAACAGAGATATTTCCTTATGATGACAATGGCCATGGCACTCACTGTGCGGGCATCACAGCCGGAACTGGCGCTCCCAATTACCAGCACATTGGTGTGGCGCCACGCGCAAATCTAGTGGGAGTCAAGGTACTGGACGGAGGTGGTAGCGGATCTTTCGCGGCAGTCATGGCTGGAATGCAATGGACAGTCGATAAGAGGCACGAATTCAATATCAGAGCGGCCAGCATGAGTCTAGGTGCCCTAACTGGAGCAATCGAGTGGACCTCATCTGAGGAGGAATCTGTCAACAGAATGGCTAATGAAATGATGAGGGCTGGGGTGACTCTGTTCATCGCAGCAGGAAATAGTGGGGGTACTGCAACAATAGGAACCCCCGGGAGTGCGGAGGACGTCATTACCGTAGGATCTCTGGACAAGGATACCTCGATTGCAATCTACTCGAGTCAGGGTCCAACAGAGGAGGGCAGAGTAAAACCAAACATAGCATTCGTTGGAAGCAGTGTTAATGCTCCCGATGCAAACACCGGAGATGGATATGTAGCACTATCAGGAACAAGTATGGCAACTCCAGGAGCTGCTGGAGTGGCTGTTCTGATGTATCAGGCTAATCCCGATCTAAGTCCGTTTGATATTCGAAACATTATGCAGGAGACTTCCACGTATCGGGAGTGCCATTACATGTTGGCAAACGAGCCCTGTGCCGAAGACGCGATTCCTAAAAATCGACAGAACAATGTTTACGGGCATGGGCACGTCAATGCTCAACCGGCAGTTGATGAAGCAGCCAATTATGACTATGATCTCAGCCTCACTCTGAATGTTACATTGGCCAGTGATTACGGCCTCGATAATAGAGTTTGGATTGGTCCTGGAGAGTCTATCTATTACAATTTAGAAGGTGGCATCCAGAGGGTTCAATGGAGGACCTGGGACATGAGAGACAATTGGATGGATTTACCAGAATTTAATTCTGGGGATAGTGATTTTGAGGTCTCACATAGTCTTCTTGTCGATAGGCTTCAATACCTCCCCAACAATACTATCGAGGGGACTCAGGTTATCCTAGTGAGAGCGATATCTGGAGCCTCTTCATCTACAAACCTGGCTACTGCAATCCATATTTCTGGTGAGGAGAAGGTCGAGAAATCCGACGAGGGGGCGTCTATGAGTGGCATCCTAATCGGAGGGCTGTCCCTGATCGTCATAATTCTCCTAATCACACTAATATTTGCAGGGATAAAGCTGCGTGAGACGGGTTTCCTTGAAAGTGCAGAGTACTATGATGATGAAATCGAGGAAGTTGTTGGAACAATCGTTACTGAGGATGGCCTAATTGGAGATGACTAGCCCCATCTGGCCAATTTAGTGACTAATTGGTTGGCGGCCTTAGTGCACTCGGCGGCTCTGAATCTACTTATTGCCTCATTCCAGTGCGACATTCGATTTGGTGAGTCTAGTACTCCCCTCCAATACCATCTTTGTGCGGACATTCTCCTGAGGGAAGGGATATCCTCCCTGAGCCGGTACCCGCAACATTCTCTGTGGGCCTCAATTAGCCAGTCTGGAAATTCTCTTCCTACAGCCTCGAGGGTAGAGTGGATTGCCATAATCCTAGTAAGTGGATCCTTTAGATTTGATATCAAATCTCTCGACCACGAAATTGAGCTGTCGGAAATGGAGCCATTCACTCTGGCGGATAGCCTTGCCCTAAGATCTAGTATCTCTAAGAAGATGTCATCTCGAGAGAGTCTAGACTCGATTTCAGCTCTTGATTTCGATGCTTCTTGGAGATTTGAGTTACTTAGAGCGATACCATATTTGACCAGCTCGAGAGATAGGATTGCTGATTCCCTCTCATCATTGGGAATATCTTCTAATCTGACTTGCGAGATAATCTGTAGAATTTTATCGGATTCAGATTTATCCAGCCCCCCTGGAAGTCTGTCATCAAATCTCCTAATGATAGAAGATATCTCCAGTTTAGCGCGTTGACTTGGTTCAGACATTCTCATTGTTTCTTCTTCCAATCTATTTGATAGGGATTGATTGCCGTTTAGCCTTGCTAATCGGGCCTGTAACATCTTCCTCGGTAGAGTTTCTTCAATTTTATCGATGTGGAAGTTTGCTTCATTTCTCTCTCCCCTGTCAAGTGCGATAGAAGCGGCCTCTTTTCTCAGTATTTGGCTTTCTTCTAATTCCAATACATTCTCTAATACTACAGCTGCTACGGCACTATCGGATAGTGAGATTTGGTTAATGTTGGATTCAATCCAGCGTATATCTTCCTCATCTCCGGACATGGATCTATGATGAGCTTCGATCTTCCTAGCTCTATCCCCCTCCAATGACGCCCATTTCTTGGCGGCCATCTTATGCATTCCGGAGGTTTTCTGCACGTCCCAAGAAGCCCGTCTAACATTCCTGACCAGATGATGAAGCTCCGTGAGTCCGCCAAACCATTTCAGCATCGCTGAGTCATCTAGTTCAGGGATTCCAACGTCAGAAGCCATCTCTTCAACACTCATCGGCTGTGGAGCCAGGGATAGTTCATCAAGAGTTTTCTTTCCTTCATCAGTTAGTCTTTTTATCACAGTTTTCTCAACATACTTGAGAACCGCTTCGGACTTCTCAGGAATTCCTTCATCCGGAGACCAGAGTCTAATTGCTAAAGGGTGCCCTCCGAGAGAATTTGATACTCCGGCCGCTGTTTCATCATCGATATCCCTTGGTAGGAGGCGCCTAGCGGATTCTACATCGAGGCCCTGAACTCGATGTTCTACAAAGTCTCCATCTAGATCTAATGGATTTGGCGCCCTAACCACCAGCAATACCGAACAAATTGACAAGGAGGCCTGAGAAATAAGATTGCTAATCGCGCCGGTGTGCCTAGGATGTAATTCTTGGACCTCATCAAGCACGAGAAGAGTTTTCTTAGACAGAGTAGACTCAACGATGGCCTCTGGAGATGCCAGAGAAATTCCCGAAAGCCACATGTTTCCTATCGCCTTGATATCAGTATTAGCGGAGCAATTAGCCCATCTTATTTTCCATCTAAGGCCCTCTAGGTTGGAGGCTACGGCCCTAGCCAGTGTTGATTTCCCTATTCCTGGCAATCCGCTCAATATTACCGATTCTCCATTTGATATTAGCTGAGACAATCGTTCGATCTCCGACGATCGTCCATGCACTTCTGAAGGAACTGGAGCCGGACCTATTATCCTATTACCAGATGGCTTAGAATATATGTTCTCTTTCTGAATTATCTTTCTTCCCTTTTTTGTAATGTGAACAACGGTTCTCTTCCTCGATCCACCCCCGATAACATGAGCTGTTCTTGTTGAAATTAAGCCATCTTTTTCCAACTCCGAAAGAGGCTGATGTAGGGCAGATCGGACTAGGCCTAGGTACTCTGCCAATCCTGGAAGTGATAGCTCTCTTGGAACATCCCAGGCAGTATCCAGATGCTCTCCAAACTCGGCTAGTCGAGAGAGGACCCTTCCCTGCGAGTGCGAGAGCATGGCCCTGAGGCAAGGCACGGGTTCATGGGCGTTGACCTACGGCGCATCACTGGAAATGCCAGTCGAGAGGGGCTCACTAGATCTTCCGCGTAAACCCGGAGTTTATCTTTTCAAGAGAAAAGATGGCAGAGTAATGTACGTAGGTAAGGCTACTGAAATTAGAACAAGAGTATCTTCATATTTTTCAGGGAGTGATGGTCGCAGAATGGTCCCTTTGCTAATTGAGGAAGCTGACGAGATAGATTTCATAGTTACAAAAAGTCCTTCCGAAGCGTTGTTCCTTGAGAGGAACCTCATCAGGGATCATAAGCCCAAGTACAATTCTAGGTTGAAGGATGACAAGTCATACCCATTCATCTCTTTAACAGCAGAAGAGTTTCCTAGAATTCTCTACACCCGTCACCCTCCTGATGGATCTAGATCGTGGGGGCCTTTTCCAGATGCAGGTGCGGCAAAGAGGGTGATCCAGCTACTAAGAGTTGAGTTTGGAATTAGGGACAAAGACTGCAGGGGCAGTGATGGATGCTTGGCAATGCATATCGGCCTATGTAAGGGCCCGTGTTACGATCCAGAAGGGTATCCTGGCATAGTTAAGGCTGTGACAGATGTTCTCGATGGCAATGCTAAGGTACTGATTGAGTCTCTTCAGAAGGATATGGATAAGGCTTCTGAAGATTTGAACTACGAGAAGGCAGCAGAAATTAGAGACATGATCGCCTCAGTTCATAGCACGCTTTCCCAGCAGATAATTCACAGTAGATTCTACCAAGACTGTGACGCTGTAGGATTCTCCTCACTAGGGGATTCGGCAGTAGTTATTATTCTGCATGCCAAGGATGGAGTGGTTCAAGGTAAGACAGAGTATCCCCTGATACATAGGGGGGATATTTCTGAATCTGTATCTCTTGTCCTTGTAGAGCATTACTCCAACAGGAGGCCTCCGAAAGTCTTGCTCCTCCCCTCTCCGATTGGAGACTCTATGGAGAAATGGCTGAGATTTAGGAGAGGGGGGTCATTGATTCCCAGAGTCCCGAGGAGGGGGGATTTATTCAAATTGAGAAAGATGGCAGACCAGAACGCCGAGATTTTAGTGTCACGATCGGAGAGGAATAGCTCTGGAAACCTTGAGCAACGTGCTGCAAATGAAGGCGCAAAACTACTGGGGATGGATTCTCTAAACCATATTGTTTGTTTCGATATGGCCCAGCTTATGGGATCCGAAAGAGTTGGTGCCTCGATTGTTTTCAAGAATGGTCGGCCCTCGAAAAAGGAATACAGGACATACAAGATAAAAGGGGACTCAGCTGATGACCTTAGCATGATGAGGGAGTCGGTATTAAGATGGGTAAAGAGGCAAAATGAGTGGCCAGATATTCTTCTTCTGGACGGCGGGGAGACCCATCTCTCAACGATAAATACTGCACTTAGAGAGGGTAATATGGATGACAAGTTCATTGTCGCTGCATTGGCCAAGAGAGAAGAGACGCTCTACATCCAGGGAAGAGAGCCAATCGTCTTAGATCGAAGAGGGAGAGTACTAATTCATTCTAGGGACGAGGCTCACAGATTTGTAAATCAGTTTCACAGTCGCAGGAGGAGGAAGGGATCAATCCGTGACCCTCTAGAGGAGGTCGAGGGGCTTGGTGCCAAGAAAATACAGTCTCTGCTTCGTCACTTTGGAGGGAGGAAGGGGATAGAGCATGCTAGCATAGAGGAGCTCAGAGCAGTTCCTGGAATTGGAATTTCCATGGCTAAGAAAATACAAAATCACTTTGATTCCTAGTAGTCATTAATCTTTGAATCCTCAGAGTCATTTTGATCGAAGAAAGCCTCATCGACCAGAGTGGTATTTTCTGGTAACCTACCAAACTCAATATCCATAATTTTCTCCATCTCCGCACTTTTCTCTTCATTTGAAGATATGATTTGGGCTTGCTTCTTCTCCCGATTCTTTCTCCTCTTCCGACTTACCAGAATTCCCAGGGATACGATGATGAAAAATATGTAAGGAGCCAGTTCGCCAATAATGAATGCCCATGAAATCTCGACTGAGTATGTGACAATGTCTGAATTGCTTCTGCTGCACTCATACCATGTGACTGCTGACAGACATGTTGGCATGGTGTAGGTCAAGACTTGTCTGTCTCCTGAATCACTAATCTGCGCGAGACCCTTCTCACTTTCTAATGATGTTATTCTGATTGACTCTGGTAGTAAAATCCTGATATATGCGGATGACTTAATAGTGCCAAAATTAGTATCTTCCATCAGTGGGGTTACCCTCTGCTTGATATTCGAACCATCTAGTAACAATCCTGACTCGGTTAGCAGAGGAGAGGGGAGTATG